>DNHN01000114.1:695-10183 GCA_003485825.1 Bacteroidota bacterium
TACAACGCTAATCGAGTTACCAGGAGAGTATTTGAAATATTATTCTCCTTCTTTTTTGAAACAAAATAAGCCTTTGATGCTTTTATACTCTAAGGATACAGCTTTTAAAAATAGGAATGAACAACGGATTAAGCATTAAAGATCTTGAAAATCTTAGCGGGATTAAAGCCCATACAATTCGTATGTGGGAGAAACGTCACAATATTTTTGATCCAGACAGGACCGAAACTAACATACGCCTTTATAGCACTGACGATCTTACAAAACTACTAAATATATCATCCGTGTTAGATCACGGAATGAAAATCAGTAAAGTAAGTATGCTTAGCAGAGAAGAGCTCAATAAAGAAATAGAACTCTTACAGCAGGAAAACATAGAAGCGTCGAAAAAAATCATTGTCAATAAACTAATTGTTGCCACGCTAAAGTGCAACGTCGTGGATTTTGAAAAGACCTATAAAACGTATGTCGCTGAAAACGGTCTTGAAGACGCAATGGAGAAAATCATCTATCCTATGCTCATACAAATAGGACTGATGTGGACGGTCAGTAAGTTGAACCCTTCTCAGGAACACTTTGCCAGTCAAATGATCAGACAGAAGCTCTTTACTGCTATAGATTTGTTACCTGACGCCAGTAAAAAAAATAGTCGATTCCTACTTTATCTGCCAGATAACGAAAGCCACGAAATCGGTCTACTTTATGCCTACTACCTTGTTAAAAAAGCGGGTCATGAGTGCATATACTTGGGTCCTAGCGTGCCTGTAGAAGATGTGGGAGCATGTTGCACAAATTCAAATGCCACACACGTCCTGTGCGCATTCACTATACAACGGTCTGAAAGTGTCTTTAAAGCGTATTTTGATAAAATGAAAGAAGCTTGCCCTTCGGCTCAACTTCTAGTGCACGGCTTACCGTCCGCTATGACAAGCCAGCTAAATGACTCCAACTTCAAAATTTTAACGGACTTACAGGATTTAAAAAACATTATTTAAAATATATTGTTTAACTTTCACTTCAAAAAGTAAGACAATACATTAACAAACCGTGAAAGTAGCAATAATAGGATCAGGATTTTCTTCACTCTCAAACGCGTGCTACCTTGCACAGCAGGGTCATCGTGTGGATGTTTTTGAAAAAAATGACCAGTTAGGTGGTAGAGCGCGCATCAAAGAAATCGATGGGTTTACCTTTGATATGGGGCCGAGTTGGTATTGGATGCCAGATGTTTTTGAAAATTTCTTCGCTGACTTTGGTAAAAAAGTAAGTGACTTCTATGACTTGAAAAGAATAGACCCTAGCTATAGAGTCTTCTGGCCAGACTCCCCAGATGATATCCCCGCCTCCATGACTGAATTAAAGGCCTATTTTGAAAAATACGAAAAGGGTTCTGGCGAAAAACTAGAGCAATTTCTACAAGAAGCTAAAATGAAATACGAAGTAGGTATGGGTGATTTTGTAACCAAACCTTCTTTATCATTCACTGAGTTTATGAGTTTAGACACTGCTCGAAAAGGGCTGTCTCTTGACTTATTCAAACCTATAAGTAAACACATACGTCAGTTTTTTACCCATCCAAAACTTATCGAGCTTTTGGAGTTTCCCGTACTATTCCTAGGAGCTAAACCACAAAATACGCCTTCGCTATATAGCCTAATGAATTATGCAGATATGGCTCTAGGCACTTGGTATCCAATGGGCGGTATGCACAAGATCGTAGAAGCTATGGTAGCTGTAGCCAAAGAACTAGGTGTCACTTTTCATACATCAGCAAATGTGACCGAGATAGTAGCAGAAGGAAGAAACGTGCTTGGAATAAATGCGGATAATGTGTTTCACGCAGCAGATGTAGTAGTGAGCGGGGCAGATTACCACCATACCGAGCAATCTCTACTTCCAGAAAAATACAGAAACTACGACGAAAAGTATTGGGCAAAACGTACGATGGCTCCATCTAGCCTGCTGTATTATGTAGGTCTTAACAAAAAAATAGAAGGTATAAAACATCACAATCTCTTTTTTGACGAGAGTTTTGATAACCATGCCGTAGAAATATACGATACGCACAAGTGGCCAGAAGCTCCGTTGTTTTACATCTGTAATCCAAGTAAAACGGATGACAGCGTAGCTCCAGAAGGAAAAGAAAACTTATTCTTTTTGGTACCTGTAAGCACAGAATTAAAAGACAATGAGCCTACTAAAAAACGCTATTTCAATATGATCTGTGATCGCTTGCAAAAACATACCGGCCACGACATTAGACCTCACATAGAAGTATATGAAAGTTTTGCGCATTCAGATTTTGTGTCAGAGTATAACAGTTTCAAAGGAAATGCCTACGGACTAGCTAACACCTTAAAGCAAACTGCTATTCTGAAACCAAAATGTAAAAACAAAAAATTAGATAATTTATACTATATCGGACAGTTAACCGTACCTGGTCCGGGTGTTCCTCCGAGCATTATCTCAGGAAAAATAGTCTCTCAACTTATCCAACAAGAACAACACAACCATGAAAGCATTATTTGATACAGTATCCCTAAAAGCCAGTAAAATGGTAACCAATGCCTATAGTACCTCGTTTTCGCTAGGTATTAGAATGCTGAATGAATCTGTGCGCGAACCAGTGTACGCCATTTATGGTTTTGTACGCTTTGCAGACGAGATAGTAGACTCGTTCGAAGGGTATGACAAAGAAGCACTGATTGCGGATTTTCGCAAGCAGACCGCAGATGCTATAGAAAAGAAAATAAGCCTAAACCCTATACTCAACAGTTTTCAGCACGCAGTCAATCACTACAAAATAGACCAGTGGCTCATAGATGCATTCTTTGATAGTATGGAGATGGACCTTGAGGAGCAAACATATGACCAAAAGACTTTTGAGAAGTACATATTGGGCAGCGCTCAGGTGGTAGGACTAATGTGTCTGCGTGTATTTTGCAATGGTGACAATGTGCAGTATGATAGTCTAAAAGATGGGGCAATGAGCCTTGGCTCTGCTTTCCAAAAAGTAAATTTCCTTAGAGACCTCAAAGCAGATAAAGATAATCTAGGCAGACTATACTTCCCAGGAATGAATATGCACGAATGGACGCCTCAGTTAAAAGAGGATATAGAGGCAGATATCGCCAACGACTTCAAACACGCTTTAGAGGCTATCAACCGATTGCCTGCCAACTCCAAATATGGTGTCTATACGGCCTACCGGTATTATTTTAAACTTTTCAAAAAATTGGAAAATGCAAGTTTCGAAGAGTTATTCACCAAACGCTTGAGAGTACCCAATTCAACAAAATTCCGCTTACTATTTACCTCTAAAGCTAGACTAGCTATGGGTACGTACTTTTTATAATACTTTTGCTCAAAATGACGATACTGTTTTATATACTCATTACACTTGGTACATTTTTAGCGATGGAGTTTGTAGCTTGGTTTGCGCATAAGTATGTGATGCACGGTTTCCTCTGGTACCTGCACAAGGACCACCACCAGCACGAACCTGGCTTCTGGGAAAAGAACGATGCATTCTTTCTCATATTTGCCATACCGAGTGCTTCTTGCTACATCATAGGTAGTGCAGTGGCAGGTATGTTTCCACTCTTTTTTGTAGGTGTAGGTATTTCACTATACGGCATAGCCTACTTCTTAGTGCACGATATTTTCATTCACCAGCGATTCAAAATATTCACCCGTACCAAAAACAGGTACCTAAAAGCCATCCGAAAGGCGCACAAGGTGCATCATAAACATCTAGGACCTGACGAAGGAGAGTGCTTTGGCATGCTTGTAGTCCCTCCTAAATACATCAAAGAAGCGAAGTAATGGATAGCTTGTACCTCTGGGTAAACCTCGGAGCCCTGTTTTTCCCGCTCTTACTTAGTTTCAATAAACTGGGGCATTTCTATAAACGTTGGAAATATCTCTTCATCGCGATAGCCGTTATGTGCGTGTGCATCATCTCTTGGGATGTACTATTTACTATATTGGGGGTGTGGGGATTTAATGAGGCATATCTTTTAGGTCCTTCATTTCTGCACCTTCCGCTAGAGGAGTGGCTCTTCTTTTTGTGTATTCCGTATGCTTTTATGTTTTTGTACGATCAGCTAGTGATTCTACAGGTGAAAAATTTCTTGAAACCTGCCGAAAAGTACTTGGACTACTTCTTCATAGCTGTAGCCGTTGTATATCTCATTGCAGGTTTTGGTCATATCTACACTACGACCGTTTCTGTACTGGTAATTATTTTTACCTTGATAATGATAAAACTCAATCCCCCTAATCGCGGTATTTTCTACCTCAGCTATGCTATTATTCTTATTCCGTTTACCGCGGTAAACGGAATATTAACTGGATATATCACCCCAGAGCCTATCGTGTGGTATAACAATGCCGAAAACCTTGGCATACGCTTTCTCACTATACCGATAGAAGACTACATCTACTATTTCTTGATGTACGGCATTTGCTATGTGGTGTATGAACGAGTGAAACCAACAGTGCAGTAGCCATAGCTAATTCCATTTTTTATTTAGTGTTCACGCAAAGGAGCAAAAATGTATCCCAAGCTGGTTGACGAAAAGTAAGATTTAGTTACCTATAGCAAACCCCAGCTAAATCTTAAAACTAGTACCACAAAAAAAGCCACCCAATAGGGCAGCTTTTCTAAAAGTCATTCGCGATAGGTATTAACCTAAATACGATTTCAATATTTTGCTCTTGCTAGACTTACGCAGTCTACGTAGCGCTTTTTCTTTGATCTGTCTAACTCTTTCTCTAGTAAGACCTACCTTGTCAGATATATCCTCTAAGGTATGTGCAGGACCACCATCTAGACCGTAGTAGTACTTCAATACATCTCTTTCTTTTTCAGAAAGTGTACTGATTACACGGTTTATTTCTTTTCTGAGTGACTCATCCATCAATGGTTGATCTGGATTAGGCTCATCGTTGTTATCCAAAACCCCAAGAAGGCTATTGTCCTCTCCTTCTATAAGTGGAGCATCTATAGACAAGTGTCTACCGCTTGACTTGAATGCATTTTCTACCTCTGTAACAGAGATTTCAAGTTCTTTTGCAATCTCCTCCGGAGTAGGCTCACGCTCTTGAAGCTGCTCTAAACGAGCTGCTGCTGCACTTATTCTACCTATACTACCTACTTTGTTTAGCGGTAGACGTACTATACGCGACTGATCAGCTAATGCCTGAAGTATAGACTGCCGAATCCACCATACAGCGTATGAGATAAATTTGAAACCACGAGTCTCATCAAAACGCTTTGCAGCTTTAATAAGTCCAAGATTTCCTTCATTGATAAGGTCACCAAGTGTTAACCCTTGGTTTTGATATTGTTTAGATACAGATACAACGAAACGAAGGTTTGCGTTTACTAACTTCTCTAGAGCTGCTTGGTCTCCTTCACGTATTCTCCCCGCTAATTCTACCTCCTCTTGAGCATCTATCATAGATACTTTACTGATTTCGTTTAGGTACTTGTCTAATGACTTATTTTCCCTATTCGTAAACTGTTTTGAAATTTTAAGCTGTCTCATTTATTGATGTGAAATCTATCTTCGTTGTTAAGAACTTGCAAAAGTAACTTTTTGTGCGTAAAAAGCTAACAAAAGTGCTTGTCTATAAGCTTACTAATTACTACAAAAAGCGTGCCTTTTTCTATACTTTAGAATAACTAATTATACCTTTGTCACAACATAAAAATCTAGAATGCAAAGAATAAACATATCTGTAGCTAAAGGCGATGGAATAGGTCCTGAAATAATGGACGCAGTATTGCGCATATTTGATGCTGCCAAAGTACCTTTATCTTACGATTTTATAGACATGGGAAAAAGTGTCTATGACCGGGGTTTTACTACGGGAATGACTGATGCAGCTAAAGTAAGTGTAGAGTCTACGGGTATTCTTTTTAAAGGTCCTATGGAAACACCAAAGGGTGGTGGAGTGAAAAGCATAAACGTAACTGCTCGTAAGACGTGGAATACACACTCAAATATCCGAAAATTTCAAACCATAAAAGGAGTAGATACCGTATTTAGCAAGGCGGGAATTCCTATAAACCTAACTATCGTTCGTGAAAATATAGAAGACACCTACGGAGGAATAGAGCACTATATGACCAAGGATGTGGCCGTAAGTCGCAGAATTATATCCCGACCGGGAAGTGAGCAGGTCATTCGTTCTGCCTTTGAAACCGCACTAAAAGAAGGGTACAAGAAGGTCACTTGCGGTCATAAGGCTAATATTATGAAACTCACAGACGGTATGTTTCTGAACACTTTTTATGAAATAGCCAAAGAGTACCCTCAGTTAGAAGCAGAAGACGTCATAGTAGATGCCCTATGCATGAAGCTAGTATACGCTCCACAGCAGTTTGAGTGCGTGGTACTTACTAATCTACAAGGAGACATAGTGTCTGACCTTTGTGCGGGTCTCGTAGGAGGTCTTGGATTTGCTCCATCAGCCAACTTAGGTGATCATATCAAAATATTTGAAGCCGTGCACGGAACAGCCCCAGACATAGCAGGTCAAAATATGGCAAACCCAACCTCACTCCTTCTAAGCGGTACGCTAATGCTTAATCAAATGGGATTAGAGCATTACGGCTTAGCTATTAGAGAAGCTCTTTTATCCGCTATAGATAAGGGGGTTCATACTGGAGACTTTGGCGCCGATAAGTCAAACGCTGTCGGTACACAGGAATTTGCAGACGCTATCATAGCTGAACTGGACTTAAGCAAAATCACTGATTCTGATCCAGAGAAGTATCATAAACCTACTATGCTAGCTGAGAATCGTATGATGGTGTCGAGTAATGAAGTAGTAGAAACTGTAGGTATTGACCTTTTCATAGAGTCTGAGCAGCAGCCCGATAAGATAGCTGAGATAGTACAAGCTCACCTAGATGCGGATATGGAAGTGACTACGATAACCAATAGAGGGACCCAAGTATGGCCAGAAGGGTCTGTATTTACTGATCTTGTAGATACTTATATCGTGCGTATAGAAAAAAATACCACCGCTGAGATTAAGAAAAAGAAGTTTATGGAACAGGCTATCCATATGTACGATTTTCTTACCATAAGCTCTGTAGAAATGCTTCTGACCATAGACGGAGAGCGTAAATACTCCCTAGCTCAAGGACAAAAGGTGAATGCATTGAGTTGAGCAAGGGTGGCAATATAGCGGCGTATTTCACTGGTCGTAAACTAGTGATTCCTATACTCATCGGTCTATTCACTGCCGCTTACTTTTTTTTTCAAGACTTTGACCTTCAAGCATATCAAAGTATACACTGGACGGCTACTACTACTTTCTGGCTCATAGCAGTAATTTTGGCTATTTTTACCCGGCTCATCTGTTATGCCTACAGGCTTATGGTACTGTCTAATTATGAGTTGTCGTGGCGCAGAGCGATACAAATTATCATTTTGTGGGAATTTTCATCTGCTATATCTCCAGGAATAGTGGGTGGCACAGCTGCCGCTTTATTACTGTTAGCCAGAGAAAAAAACATCGATTCCGGAAAAGGAACAGCGATTGTCTTGGCCACCTCGTTTCTAGATGTACTTTTCTATGTGATTGCTGTTCCCGTAATGGCCATTTGGGTCACTAGAGCAGACGTCATTCCTACGAGTATCGGATACCTCACAGAAGGTGCGATATGGCACTACTTTACGGTTATATACTTTATCTTTTTAGGATGGTCCATCCTATTAGGTTTTGGCTTGTTTTATAAGCCCAAAGGCATTGCGTATTTCGTATTGCTCTTTACCAAGTTACCTTTTTTAACTCGATATAGTGATAAAGTACAGCTGTGGGGAAAGAATTTAATACTTGCTGCAGAAGCATTTCGAACGGAGAGTTTTTGGCATTGGTTTAAAGCTTTCTCAGGAACTAGTTTTGCTTGGATATCTCGGTTTATACTGGTAAACTGCCTCATACTTGCCTTGGGAAATGGCCTGGAAGTAGCCGAAATATTTGCCAAACAATTGGTGATGTGGGCTGCCCTCATGATACCTGCTACTCCTGGAGCAGCCGGTATGGCCGAATGGCTGTTTAGTGGGTTTATGAATGACTATTTTGCGAACACGCAACTTACCAATACCACTGCATTTCTATGGCGTATTTTAAGTTACTGGCCGTATTTATTTGTTGGCCTTCTGGTCTTTCCTGTGTGGTACAGATCTACTGCTAAGTCAAAGAAATAATCGGCAATAAAATACTAAACGTACTTCCTACTTCTGTCTCTAGCTCCATACTGCCTTCGTGATCCTCTATGATTGTAGGATATAGATAGCAAGTGGATGTAGTCATTACAGACCACATGATGCCCGATATCTCTGGTGTGGACTTGTTGGAAAAACTAAAATCTTCTCACCCATATATTGGCAGAATTTTAATAACTGGATGTAGCGACATTTCTATCGTAATTGAGGCTATAAATAGGTGTGAAGTATTCCGCTTCCTAACTAAGCCTTGGGTAAAAGACGATCTAATTGAAACTATTTTAACTTCTCACGAGCAAAGTCAAGAAAAGCAAAAAGAAAATCTGAAGGCTACCAAACTGACAGAGACCAATCAGCAGCTTGAGTTTATGATAAGACAAAAACTGATATCCTAAGTACCAAAGAATATATACCTTTGCTCAAACCATGAGCAATAAACCATGTATAGGAATTACACTAGGTGACTTTAATGGAATAGGCCCTGAGCTTATTCTTAAATCGCTAAGCAATGAATTAATCTTCAACTACTGCACACCGGTAGTATACGCTAATACTTACGTATTTAAGTATTACGCCGAGCTGTTAGAGTACCCACTATTTACTTTCAATGTAGTACACAAAGCTGCGGACATAAAGCACGGAGTAGTCAATATTCGCGTGTGTAATACAGATCGTATAGAGATTACGCCTGGCTCGCCTAGCACTGAAGCGGGTAAGTTTGCCTACGACTCACTACAGCTAGCCGTAAAAGACATTAAAGAGGGCATAATAGAAAACCTACTAACTGCTCCCATCGATAAAAAATCTACAACAGACGCAGGTCTTGAATTTAATGGACATACACAGTATTTCGCAAGTGAATTTAACAGTAATGTGCAAATGCTACTACTGGCCGATGAGCTCAGAGTAGCTATGGTCACAGGACACACTGCTCTAAGTGACGTAGCCCAAAATCTTAGCATTGAAAAAATAGTAGCAAGTATTAAATCCCTTAACGAAAACCTCAAAGCAGACTTCGGTATTCTAAAGCCCAAGATCGCTGTACTGGGTATGAACCCACACGGAGGTGATCAGGGGTTAATGGGCAGAGAAGAACTGGATATGATCGCTCCAGCTCTTCGAGAAGTTGAAAAAGATGGTATAATCGCCATTGGGCCATACCCTCCCGATGGTTTTTTTGGTTCTGCAAATAGCAAAAATTTTGATGCCGTTTTAGGTATGTACCACGATCAAGTTTTAACA
>DNHN01000293.1 GCA_003485825.1 Bacteroidota bacterium
TATTAAGTTATACAAACACCTGTTGCCTAAACTACAGAAGTTCTCTGCTAGGTCTATCAAACTAGAGCATGACATACGTGCCATCATAGACCGACAAGAGAAGAATGGATTCAGCCTTGATATACCAAAGGCTTCTATCCTTGTAGCTAAACTTGCAGAAGAAGCTGCGGATATCGAACAGGAAATGCAAGAAATATTTCCACCCATTGTTCATGAAAGATATTCGGAGAAGACAGGCAAGAGGTTGCAAGATAAGGTTGAGGTATTCAATCCAGGTTCTCGCCAACAGATAGCCTTTCGTCTGATGGAGAAGGGCTGGAAGCCTGAGAAACATACACCTACTGGACATCCTATTGTGGATGAAGGTACGTTAAAGAATGTGGACATACCTGAAGCACAAAAGATTGCAAGGTATCTTCTCCTTCAGAAGCGGGTGTCACAGGTTAAATCATGGCTGGATGTAGTCCAAGAAGATGGTAAAGTTCATGGGCGTGTGATGACATTGAAAGCCATCTCTGGACGCATGGCGCATCACGGTCCTAACATGGCACAGATACCTGCCGTTTACTCTCCCTACGGCAAAGAGTGCAGAGAAGTGTGGAAGACTACTTCACCTTCGTACAAACTGTTAGGTTGTGATGCGTCAGGTCTAGAATTACGCTGCCTAGCACACTATATGGATGACCCTGAGTTTACTAAAGAGGTAGTAGATGGTGACATTCATACAGCAAATCAAAAGAATGCTGGACTAGAAACTAGAGATCAGGCCAAGACATTTATTTATGCATTAATTTATGGTGCAGGTCCTGCAAAGATTGGTTCCATCGTAGGCGGTGGTGCCAGAGAAGGACAAGCAGTAATGAATAAGTTCATGTCAAACATGCCAGCACTGAAGCGTCTTCGTAATGCAGTTGATAAAGCTGCACAAGAAGGTTTCATTCGTGGTCTGGACGGTAGACTATTGGTTGTCAGACAGCAACATGCCGCTGTTAATCTCCTACTACAAGGAGCAGGTGCAATCATATGTAAGGCTTGGCTTCGTAGAATAATATTACTAGCGGAGAGAGAAAAGATAGACTATAAACTTGTTGCTAGTATACACGATGAGTATCAGTTTGAAGTGAATACATTACATGCAGATAAGCTTGGAAGGATTACAAAAGATGCAATGAAGTTTGTTGAAGAAGAACTAAAAGTAAACTGTCCTTTAGATAGTGAATTTAAAATAGGAAATAATTGGGCAGATACACATTAATTGTTGACATTAATATTTTAGTGTGGCATAATACTTAAAATCAAGACGGTGATCGTTGAATCACATTTAACAAGGAGAATAAAAACAATGAGTGTTATTTCTGGTAAAGCATATTGGACTTTTGTTCCTGAAGCTAATACTACTTTTGAACCTACATGGTCTATTGATATTGCTTTAGATGAAGCTAACAAAGCAATCGTAGAAGCTGATGGTTTGAAATGGCGTAACAAAAATGATGAGCGTGGTGACTTCATTACAATCAAACGCAAGGTTACTAAGAATAATGGCAACCCTAATGAAGTACCTGAACTTGTTGATCATAATAAACGTATCCTAGCATCTGATAAAAACTTTATTGGTCCAGGTTCTGAAGTCAATGTTCAGTACAAAACATACGAGTGGAACTATAAAGGTAATGCAGGTATTGGTGCAGACCTTCAAAAGATACAGCTTATTAAACTAGAAGAGTTGCCTGACCAACTAGACGATGAGTTACCTGTTGTGGAATCAGGTTATTCTGCATCAGATAGTATCTCTGAAGAAGTTCCTTTCAATAGCTAAGTAGTATCAAGGGAGCAGCATTATTGTGAATGGCTGCGGGTTGGCTTGAGTTTGCGGTGGGTACGCCAGCAATTTATAGAAAGGATATATCTTTATGATTAAGCGTGGAAAATTCTGGTTCCCTGAAGATGATAACCATTTCAATGGTGACAATTATCAGGTGCATCACCGCCGTCTAAGTCTATCACATTGTGATAACTTTAATACTGCTATTGATGTCGGCGCACACGTAGGAACTTGGGCTGTAGATTTACAAGAGTTCTTTGAAAAAGTATACGCTTTTGAACCAGTTCGTGAGCATATAGAATGCTTAGAAAAAAATGTTGATACAAGTATTGTTGAAATATTTCCTTATGCTTTAGGTGAGGAACCAGGCCACGCTTATTTATCATACTTAAAAGATGGTAACAGTGGTACATCTGGTATTACAGATGAAGGTAAATATAAAACAGAATTGTTTACATTAGATTCGTTTCAGTTTACAAACATTGATTATATTAAAGTAGATGTTGAAGCTTATGAGTTACAGTTTTTAAAAGGAGCAGCCGAAACAATAAAAGAAAATCGTCCAATAATTAACATAGAAGTTAAAGATACTTGTGAAAGATTTGGATATTCTCAACAGGATATACTTACTTATCTAGAAGAACTTGGTATGAAAGCTGTAGGTAAAACAGTTGATGATTGGGTTTGGAAATATGCTTAATTAAAAAGGAATATAAAGATGACACCTAATACACAAGAATGGATTAAACAACAATTTAAAGAAGGTCAATCTAAATTAAACATGGTTGAAAACCCACCTCATTACAATCATGCTGGTATAGAATGTATTGAAGCTATTGAA
>DNHN01000062.1 GCA_003485825.1 Bacteroidota bacterium
GGTAGCTTAGGCATCAATATGCTCGGCTGGTGGCAGACCGGAGAACCCTTCTGGATAATAACCAGTAATCCGTATATAGGCGCACAGCTAAGTGGTGCCAGTATTTGTGGTAGCGGTAGTTTATTCCATTATCCATGGCAGACACATTATACCTTTGGGTTAGTCAATAGTTTTTTAGCCGCACTCTCAGCTATACTAATTGTTTGGCACGTATATAAAAAGAAGATTGGATTATACTCTCCTATCGTGTTAACACTCGTACTTTTTGTGACCTTCTATGGTGCTCACGTTTTTATTTGGTGGCAAGGATTGATGGGTAGTTGTGGCTATATCAGGGTAATGACTATTGTAGCGCCATTGATAGCACTACTCGTCGTATACGCTATAGAGCATATAGTCGAAAGGTTGGCTAGGTTAAAAGGTGAGCAGAGTTACTGGCTACAAGTAGGTGTTATCGTATTTGTATTTTTGGTGCAGATTATTACTCCAATACGCTATTTCAAACACAGGTATCCTATTCCACTATCAGAAGAGGA
Source organism: Bacteroidota bacterium (assembly GCA_003485825.1). Taxonomy (GTDB): domain Bacteria; phylum Bacteroidota; class Bacteroidia; order NS11-12g; family UBA9320; genus UBA9320. Next base: position 537 of record DNHN01000062.1, read on the forward strand.
GGAAGTGTTTCAGGAAGTAGCAGAATGGTATAAGAGTCAAGAGGTTTCAGGGAATGCTACAGTATATCTAAACCCTTATTTTTCTGTAGTAGGAGATGTAAATCCATATGATAATACTCAGCATTTCCAGTTGTATGCTTCTGGCATTCAATGGATAAAGAGCGGAGATTATGTGATATGGGATGCACATTTCTGTCCCAATGAAGGCGGAGTCCCTAAATCGACATTTGTGGGAAATGCGGAGTATGAACACTTGAAGACATTCAAACCAAAAGAGAGATATATCACGCTAAATGACTATGAATATGAGGTCTTAGTCTTTAGGAAGAGATAGTAAAAGGTCTAAATCATTAGCCCAACCACTTCCTCTGCGACCTCAGCACTTAGAGCAACACCCATTCCGCCTAGTCTAGCAGCCAGGAATATATTGGGTTCTAGTTCTTTTACTATGGGCAGTTTCTTGTGGTCCTTGCCCATTCCCATAATGCCACTCCACTGGTACTCTATGACGATTTCTCTTCCGAAAATTTGCTCATTCATAAATCGATGCAGCTCGGTGATGATGGTTTCGTTGGACGCTAATTCAAAGGATGTTTCTCCATCTATATCCATATTGCGGGCTCCGCCTAAGAGTATTCGGTTATTGATGTCTCGCCAGTAGTAGTATCCACTATCGTACATATACATTCCTTTACACGGCAGATTTTCTACTCGCTCACTTACTATGACTTGCCCTCTGCACGGCGTTACATCTTCATCTATCAACTTACTAGTAAATGCATTGGTACAAAGGATTAAATTTTTAGTCGACAGTTGATAGTTGCTAGTGGTCTGTACTTTAATCTTGTCAGTCTTATCCCAAGTGCTCACTTCTATGCCGCCATAGAGTTTTACGCCGAGTTGCTGGGTATACTCATAGATAGTATCGTATAGCTTTCCGGTATTGAGTTGACCTTCAAAGTCATTGTGAATGGCACCGATAGTGTTGGGTAGTGGGTTGTTACTGCGGTAGGAGAAGACGTTATCCAGCTTGAGCTCGTGATAGAGTATGGTATTAATTCCTTGCAGGCTGTCTATGCCTTGGTTTAGATAAGTCTTATTGTCTTTAGTAAATATTTCGCAGCTTCCGAGTTCTTGGTAGTCTATGTTTTGGTTACCGAACTTACTTCGCAGTTTCTGCAAACCACTGTATCGTTTTTTGATAGTAGCATACACATTTTCTACGCTGTCATTTTCAAGGTCATCTAGGATCTCACTTACATTGGCAAAGCATCCAAAACCGGCGTTTCGTGTGCTAGCTCCTAACCCCCAGGCGTGTCGATCGACTACCACTACTTTCGCCTTTGGTTCTTTTTCTTTGAGATTGATAGCGGTTTGCAGACCTACTAGGCCCATTCCTACCACAAGGAAGTCTATGTCCGCTAATAAATATTCTTTTTCCCAGTAGGAGTAGTTCATATGACAAATGTATATTTTTCAGTTATTCTAAAAAGTGAGTTTAGTGAGTTGTGGTTTTTGTCGCTAGTGTTTTTTTACTTTGTAAATATACTGAATACAAAGAGACGTTGTGTGAATTTAGGACTTAGTGCAGATTCTACCACCCATTCAGCTTCTTGAGCCTAGACCGGATACCTCCTGTGGTTCGATTGAAGTGTATGGCTAAAACCCTGCTTGGTATTCCTTCATCGTACATCGCTAGTAGCTCTTCGTCCAACTCTGGAGTCCATTTTTGGTAGGCTTTTTTGTGGGTTTCACGTACTTTTTCTACAGCATACGATTTCTCCTTTAAATATGATTTTAGTGCTCTATCTGTTTCAGATTTGGAGTCCTTTTCCTTTGCTACAGTCTTGATTATGTGCAAGGATGGTGTGGGCCCTATGCCATCAGGTACTAGATTCTCGGGTATGTAGAGATGGTTTCTTGTTCTGGTGACCGCTACATAGAGAAGGTTGATCTCCTCGTTGAGCCTGCTCGGATCTGCATCGTCTTTTTCTATCAGTACCTTTAGGCGTTCTTCGCCTACGAAGTCATTTACTAGCTGTACGGAGTCATACTCCATTCCCTTGCACCGGTGCACTGTGCTAAATATCATTTCTGCCTTGTTTTTTTCTTCGTTTTCTACGTGTTTACTCTTCAGGTCTTGTAGTATCTTGGGTATCTCATTGCCATACTCCTTTACTATCTCTACCATCAGTCCGAGCTGTACGTCATCGGTTTGCTTTATATACTCTTCGAGGTCTTCGAGACTACTCATTTGTTTTATGATGGCATCTCGTACCAGCCTCTTTTTGCCATTTTTTAGATTGAGTACATCGTAGAGTGATGCTCCATCATCTGCGTAGGTGTATGAGCTCAAGTTCCCCTCAAAGTAAATGTGCTTTACCCGTTTGTTTTCTTTGATGAACTCTATGGCCCTCAGCAGCAGTCCTAGGTTAGTACGCGCTATGGTAGCTTTTACTTTGTTCTCGGTATGTTTTCCTCTCCCAAAGAGTTTGATGTCTGGATCTTGACCCAGGTGCTTTTTCCAAAGTAAAATTTTATGAGCGAGTGTAGCTATCTGCGGACTAAAACGGAAACTAGCAGATAGTCTCAGTTCTTTAAAGTTAGTTTTTTCGAGTGAGTTTACCGCGTTTCGCCAACCGTAGATCTGCTGATGTGTATCTCCAACTAGTATTTTGGTGGCAGTTTGTCTTTTGAATATATCTAGCATAGCGGGAGATGCATCTTGCCCCTCATCAAAAAAAATATAGTCGTAGAATAATTTCGGTTTGGAGAGTTGATATTTTTTGAGATAGAAGTCGTGTGTGATGGGAATTTCACCACTATTCATCTTAGCTAGAAAAGTTCTAGTCTGAACATAGATTTGCTGATGGTGGGTATGCACAAACTCTTGGGACTCTTCATTAGTGATGGTTTCTAGGTAATTGAGCTCTCCTACTTTTAGAGCCGCACTATTGCAAAAAAGAGCAGCATATTTAGCCACGTGATTAGCCACTACTAGTTCGCTGTGTTTTTTGCCTGCTGATTTTATACTCAGTATTTTGGCGATTTCATGCGACTTATAGCCATTGGCTTGTAATGCATAGCCGTGTTTTCGTACTACATTTTTATAAGCCAGGGAGTGAGCAGTTTCTACCATCACATTGCTCAGATTTTCTTCTGTAAATTTTTGAGTGGCTTCAATTCGTACAGATTTATTAAAGGCGAGATAAAGTAGTTTTTTAGAAGGATCACACTGCTTTGCATAAGCCACTATGGTGCTGGTTTTTCCACTTCCTGCAACGGCATTTATTTTTAAGTCTTGCTCTGTAGCTAGTATTGCTTCTTGTTCGGAGGTGAGTTTCATATAGTCAACTATGTAGTGGATTACAAAGTGCAAATATCAATCAGTACGAATACGGGAACAAATTGAGTTTTGGGTTACTTATTAAGATTCTACCGTCTTATGTAGTTGGGTTATCCGTTTTTTTATACTCTGTCCATTTCCTTAACTTCGCCCTATGCAAAATAGGATTACGGAACTCTTTGGGATACAGTATCCCATCATACAGGCAGGAATGATATGGTGCAGTGGCTGGGAGCTTGCTAGTGCTGTGAGTAACGCAGGCGGATTAGGTATCATAGGAGCTGGGAGCATGTATCCAGATATTTTGCGCGTTCAAATTCAAAAATGCAAGCAAGCGACAGAGAAGCCATTTGCAGTAAATCTACCACTACTTTACCCCGATATAGATAAGCATATTGCTACGATTATACAAGAGAAAGTGCCCATCGTATTCACTTCCGCAGGCAATCCAGCGGTATGGACAGAAATGCTAAAAAACGAAGGAATAAAAGTGGTGCACGTAGTGAGTAACGAGAAATTTGCACGTAAGGCTGAAGCATGTGGAGTAGATGCTATAGTAGCAGAAGGTTTCGAAGCAGGAGGACACAATGGGAGAGAGGAAACGACTACACTTGTACTCATTCCACAGATAGTAAATGCGGTGAAGATACCTGTGATCGCGGCAGGAGGAATAGGCACAGGGAAGACTATGCTAGCGGCTATGGCTATCGGAGCTGAAGCGGTGCAGATAGGAAGCAGGTTTGTAGCAACCCATGAAAGTAGTGCACACCAAAAATTTAAGCAAGCAGTGTTGGACGCTAAGGATGGTAGTACTCAATTAAGTCTAAAGAAATTAACCCCAGTAAGACTGATAAAAAATAAGTTTTGGGAGCAGATATCTGCTGCAGAAATGAGTGGAGCCAGCTCTGAAGTCTTGGCTCAGATGCTGGGACGAGCACGTGCTAAAAAAGGGATGTTTGAAGGCGATTTAGAAGAAGGGGAACTGGAGATTGGCCAGATAAGTGGATATATAAATGAAATCAAACCAGCAGCTAAAATTGTTGAAGAGATAGTGAGGGAGTATAATGAAGTACTCTCAGGGCTAGAAGTGAATAGACTGTAGAAGTGAACGACCGTATAAAGCGATATTTGATAGATGGTGAAGGAGATATGCTGGACTATAAGCAGGAAATCTCCAGTGCCAATAAAATCGCAAAAACAATGGTCAGTTTTGCAAATCACAAAGGGGGAAC
>DNHN01000301.1 GCA_003485825.1 Bacteroidota bacterium
GGCCCATTACACCAAAAATTAGAACTCAAATCAAAAAAAACACATGAGCGAAATATCACACATACACGCAAGACAAATCTTAGACAGTAGAGGTAATCCGACCATTGAGGTAGATGTATACACAGAAGGTGGTGCATTTGGAAGAGCTGCAGTACCTAGTGGTGCGAGTACAGGAGTACATGAAGCCGTAGAGTTAAGAGATGGAGATAAGTCTAACTATATGGGTAAGAGTGTTATGAAGGCAGTAGGTAACGTAAACACTGAGATCTATGATGAAATAGTAGGTGAAGATGTGTTTGAGCAGGTACATATAGATCAGAAGATGATACTTATGGATGGCACGGAGAATAAAAGTTACCTCGGAGCCAATGCGATGCTAGCAGTAAGTTTAGCCTGTGCGCATGCAGCAGCAGAAGAAAGTGGACAGCCGTTATACAGGTACCTCGGAGGTGTAAATGCCAATGTGCTTCCTATCCCGATGATGAACATCATCAACGGAGGAAGTCACGCGGATAATTCTATAGATTTTCAAGAGTTTATGATTATGCCTACAGGTGCAGACACATTCTCTGAAGCCTTAAAAATGGGTGTCGAAACTTTTCATCACTTGAAAAAAGTACTATCTAAAAAAGGATACAGTACTAACGTAGGAGACGAAGGCGGATTTGCACCAAACATCAAATCCAATGAAGAAGCTATAGAAACAGTATTAGAAGCGATAGAAGCTGCGGGTTTCAAACCTGGAGAAGATATTCATATAGCAATGGATGCAGCTACCTCAGAGTTTTACGATAAGAAAACAGGATTATATACCTTTAGTAAATCAGATGGAAGAAAACTGACTAGCGAAGAAATGGCACAATACTGGGCAGACTGGAGTGCAAAGTATCCTATTTTAAGTATAGAAGACGGATTGGATGAAGATGACTGGGCGGGGTGGAAGTCTCTCACAGAAAAGATAGGAGACAAAGTACAGTTGGTAGGAGATGATTTATTCGTAACCAATGTAAAAAGATTACAACGTGGTATAGATGAAGGTATAGCTAACTCTATTTTGGTAAAAGTGAATCAAATAGGAACTCTTACTGAGACGATAGATGCTATCAATTTAGCTACTCAAAATAGCTATACCAATATTATTTCACACAGAAGTGGTGAGACTGAGGATAGCACCATAGCTGATCTAGCAGTGGCTATGAACAGTGGATTAATAAAAACAGGATCTGCAAGCAGAAGTGATAGAATGGCGAAATACAATCAATTGCTTAGAATAGAAGAAGAGCTTGGTCACACCGCAAAATACTTGGGCAGAAACTTTAAGTTTTTGTAAAAAGTGATACTCAGTTTACAAAACTAAACAACCATTTCGTTAGCTTGCACATCTAGAAGACGTATGATTTGCAGATTGACTCTTTATTGTATCCTTGTTATAGGACTTAGCCTAAATAGTTATGGTCAAACTGTAAGTATACAATCTCGTTCGGAAGTTTGTCTAAACGATGTCATTACATTTGAGCCTGTTATCACGGGTACTGCATCTGGCTACAACTGGGCATTTGGAGACAATTCGAGCTCTACACAGCGTGTCACCTCTCATACCTACAGTACTGCAGGTACGGTAACCGTAACCTTGACGGTAAATTTCGGTGGCACTACTCAGTCTGCGACTAAAACTATTACGGTACATGACTTACCTACAGCAGATTTTACTTTAGATGGGTCAAACTACTGCTTCTTAACTCAAGATATTTGTCTTACGGATAAGAGTACTATGGGGAGTACTACCTCGGGGTACGCTAAGCGTACAGTCCTGTGGGGTGATGGGAGTGTGAACAGTAGTTTATCACCTGGTTCTAATCCGAGCGTGTGTTATGGTTCGTACCCTTCTATAGTCAATAACCCGTATACTATAATAGTAGAGGTAGTAAATGACAAAGGCTGTGAAGATAAGTGGCAGCAGAATATCAATGTACTGAAGGACTATGAAGTGTCTTACAGCCATAAAACAGAAAAAGCAACGTGTGATTATCAAGAGGTCTGTTTTACCAATGATTCTACCTCACAGTTAAGCGATATAGCCAGTTTCGAATGGGATTACGGAGACGGCACTACCAATACCACAAACTGGAGTGGAGAGTGTCATCAATATACCACTAGCGGTACGTTTAGGGCTACACTAACGGTGAAATTAAAAAATGGCTGCGAGGCAACCTATTCACGTGTTTTTCCAATCAATATTTTTCAGTTTCAAACGAGTGTAGTGCCTCCACTAGATTCTATCAAGTGTTTTCCAGAGCCTTTTAGGTTTAGTAATGCACTTATAAATGGAGCGAACTATCAATGGATTCTATATACCTTAGACTCTAATTTTGTAGCGACTGCTGGTTCAGGACTGGTGCAAAATGTAATTCCACCATATCCAGGAGATTTTTTAGTCAGACTAAGCCTGACCGTAGGTGCATGTGTGCAGGTCTCAGAATTTCATCAAATACGCTCGGAAGGAGTATCGTCAGAGGTGGTAGTGTTAAATGCTAAGCAGTGTTTGTCCATGGATACTGTTTATACGATAGGTAAAACTATCAAACATCCTGATGCCATACTAAAGTATTCGTGGGATTTTGATGATTCGGACGCATCCAATTGCACTGGATGGAGGAGTAACTGTAATTTGGATACAAACCCTAATTCAAGGCACCTATACTCTGATACAGGATGTTATACTATTTTTCTAGAAGTAGAAGATATTGTTTCTGGGTGTAAATCAGCAAGTGAGGGAGTCTATACTTCTGTAGCTATTGATTACAGTTCATTTAAATGGTCACAAAAGAAACTCTGTACTGGCTTTAAGAAGGAGTATGGCATACGACTAGAGTACGATATTTGCGATGGAGGAGTTTCCGTTTGTGCGGATTCTCTTATGGATAGTAAATTGTTTAAACCCGTTTCAGGTGATATTCGGTATCCGCAAGTCGCTGACCCTGATGGTTGGGTGACTTTGGGGATAGCGATGACAGTAGGTTCGGATAAAGTCTATCGATCACATGACCTGAGTGATTTTTACATAGATTCTTCTCGCATTTGCAACGATACACAGTGGTATCATCACAGATTCCGATTTTCTCCAGAGCCAAAAGCGTCTTTTCAGTTGATGAGTGGTGGTGAATGTTTACCTGTAACAGATACATTAAGGTATACAGCGGGAGAAGGTGAAACACTAAGTTTTATAAAATATTCGTGGGATAATGCTCACCCGATTTCCACAGATACAATCAAAAATGACACTCTGCCCGATTTAACACATACCTATACTGAGCAAGGAAAACATGATATATACGCCCTACTGCAAAATGTCAGTGGCTGTTATTCAACCTACCGCAATAGTCAGTTGTTAGGGTACTTCAATGTCATAAATGCACCGGTGAATCTGTGCGTGGACAAAGACTTCACTCCCAGAGACTCTATATTGTATTTTGATGATCCCAGGATGTACTGGCGCGATCCAAATCGACCAGAGAACATGTCTTGGGATTTTGGAGATGGTGGAGGTTTCACTGCTACCGGTCCTCTTCCTACGCACAGTTATGGAGCTAAAGGAAGGTATGAGATTAGGTTAGCATCGGAAGATGGCAGAGGATGCAAAGACACGACTACTCACCTAATAGATGTAGGAAGCATAAATGCCGCCATTAAGTCTGCAGGACAAGATTATTTGTGTGATCAGATAGTTCAGTTCTTTGACTCGTCTTATTTTGACATAGGGGCATCTACTGATTTTATTACAGACTATTATTGGGATTTTGGAGATTTTACGACGACTAGTATTTTACAAAACCCATTTCACTATTACTCTACCAATGGTAATTTTACACTAACGTTAGCGGTTAAAACAGACGGAGGGTGTATTGATACAGCACGTATCCCGGTATACCTAAAAGGTCCAGAACCTTATTTTGATATTACCTCTGACACTATGGGTTGTGTACCCTTTACGGCAACTTTTAAAAGTACGAGTAACAATACCCGGACATTCATATGGAGAATGGGAGATCAAACGCAGACAAGTATATATGCGAGTAAGGATACTGTTTTTTCATTCACCTATAATACCCCTGGAGAGTACTTTATATACCTAGAAGGCAGTGATAGTTTTGTAAATGAAGCAGCAGGTAATACATACCAGTGTTCCGCTCTGTTTCCAGATACCAATAGACGAGATTACCCGTATAGAAAAATTATAGTCCTGCCTGTTCCTGAGGTGTCATTT
>DNHN01000056.1 GCA_003485825.1 Bacteroidota bacterium
CTTCTAGCTTATTCATGAAAATCCCAGAGTGGTCTACTACTACAATGTTCTGATTTTCTACTGTGCTACTTTGTCCTACACTTACCCAAATAACGATGCCATAAAAAGCCGTGATAAGTAGTGGAGTAAGCAGCGTCATGAGTATGAAACTCTTCTTTTTTACACGGGTAAAATATTCTCTTCCTGTGATGATTCCTATATTATTCATGACTGTTATCTGTTAGGGTTAAAAATACTTCCTGCATACTCGGTATCACCTCTCTGTATTCACTTATTTCAATAGAAGGGTTATTGAATAGTTGGATGTTTGGCTTGTCGTTATAGGTAAAGTGCAGGGTTGTATTTCCGTCTTTTTGTTCTTGGGTTTTTATGACAATGTCCTTAAATCCAGTAGGATTTATCTCTCCTTTATACGTTAATGAATAGGTGTTGTCTTTCAAACTATTGCGCACATCCATTACGGTGCCCTTGGCTACTACATTGGCCTTGTTCAGCAGCACTACATTATCACAAATGGCTTCTACATTTTCCATACGGTGTGTGCTTAGCATTATGCTCGCGCCCTGATTACGTAGGTTTTCTATCTCGTCTTTTATCAGTTGGGTATTCTTAGGGTCAAACCCAGTAAATGGTTCATCCAAAATGATAAAGTCAGGATTGTGCATTACAGTAACGATGAACTGTATCTTCTGCTGCATACCTTTACTAAGTTCTTCTATTTTCTTTTTCTTCCATGTCGTAGCCTCAAATTTTTCTAGCCATGCATGAATGGTTTTCTTGGCTGCGGGAATTTCCATTCCACGCAGTCGCGCAAAGTACATCAACTGATCATAAACCGTCATTTTCTTATAGAGTCCACGCTCCTCTGGGAGGTAACCTATCTGCTTGATGTGGTCCTTTGTAAGTGGTTTGCCTTGGAAGAGAATTTGTCCTTCATCGGGAGCGGTAATTTGATTGATAATGCGGATAAGGGAGGTCTTGCCTGCACCATTTGGGCCTAGGAGCCCAAAGATGCACCCCTTGGGAACGTCAAAAGAGACTTTGTCTAACGCTGTATGGTCAGCGTAAAACTTAGAAACTTCTTGTATCTGAATGATGCTCATTGGTAGACAAAGTTAGCCCCAAAACACGTGATTTGAGTTTTTGTCGATAAATGAATTCTTAAAAAAGATGGAGCTTTCTGGATGGAGGGACTAGCTATTTTTTGATTGCCTGAAAGGAGTAATCAAACCCTATTTATGTAAAGCAAATTTGTCAAAAAGTAAAGTTTGTTTTACTTTTGTCGTATGAAAAGAATTCCATTGTTACCTAACCCATTCAAGAAAGTGGGTTGGATTTTATTAATCGCATCTATTCTATTTTTTATTGCAAACGTGGCTTTTGATTTAGAATCTGAAATGTTCACCGTTAATGTTTTTAGCATTTTTAGTGCTGTTGGTTTAGAAGATGGTAGCTGGTTTACCGTGAGTGAACAGGATATAAGCTATACCCTTTTTTCATGTTTATTAATTGGAGGGGGATTATTGGTTATGTTTTCCAAGGAGAAAGTGGAGGATGAGTTCATTCAAAGCATACGAATGGACGCACTTTTGTGGTCCGTCTTGGTTCATTTTATACTTCTAATGATCGCTTTTTTGAGTGTGTACGGATTGCCTTTCCTAAGTGTGGTATTTTATAACACCTATACTCTTTTGGTCGTATTTATTCTTAGGTTTCATTATTTGCTGTACAAAAACGGGGTTTTATCAAATGAAAAATAATGTAAAAATGCATCGAGCTATTGTTGGAATTACTCAGCAGAATTTGGCAGAAAAGATAGGAGTTAGTCGGCAGACCATTAATGCGATAGAAGGTGGAAAATATGTCCCTTCTACCGTATTGTCCTTGAAAATTGCTAGGGTCTTTGAAAAGTCTATGGAGGAGTTATTCAGTCTAGAAGATTCAGATTAGCCTTTGTTCAAGTGCCAAAAAGCACCTGCTAAAATGTTGAACTGCGCATAGTAAAATTGCTGTTTGGCATTGTCTGCCTGACTGTAGGTCGTACGTATGTTTGGCATATTTACATAGCCTCCTCTGAACTCAGACTGTATATAGAAGTGCCTCCAGAACTTCATGTTTAATCCGACTTGTGCATTCGCACCAAAGCCTGCGACATGGAATTCATCGTGACGTTCATTCCCAAAGAGGTGTACGTCAGATTTAGGATACATCACTCCGATTCCTACTGCTTCGGTCACAGCCAGAGTTACTTTTTTATACTGCCAGAGATTGTCAAATCTACCCAGTTCTACATTGCTGTAGTTGAGTCCGTCGGTATGCTCCATTTCTAAGAATCCTGGGCGAATTTTAATGTCATCATTATCATACTCCCCATTGTATCTGTTGTTTACTTCGTCTATAGTGCCGTCTATTTTTACTGTTTGGCCATTTTGCACTACGTATTTCATGTGGTCTATGCCTAGGGAGAGGTGGTAATTGTTTTTGAAGTAATAGCCTATCCGGAAATTGTACTGAGGTATAGTTACGTTTTTAGGACTAAAGTATGTGCTGGCGTCAAACTCAGCAGGTTTATCCTTCGCCACTACGTCACGCAGATAGAAATCATAATTATCTCCTGTAAAATGAATGTCCGACTTGTTGTACCATTCTCGATTCCATCCCCAATGGGCGTAGAATTCACCTTTTTTTGTGGTTTCTGGTTTGAATGTGATTTGTCCTAAGGAGGACAAGGAAAGCAAAGCAAAGCAACTGGCTAATAGATTTCTCATGGAACGGCAAAGATGAATGAAAGAAATGTAAAGGATACTATATATTGTGGTGGACTTTTGTATTTTTTGGCGGTGTATTTTTTTTGGAGACCATTTCTTATTCACTTGAGCTGATGAGTTAAACTGTAAGAATACAAGGTTTCTCAACTACGATGGCTATTTTTTTGGTAGACTTAGTAGGTGTTCATCTTTTTATATTAAGAAATAAGTAATCATTTCTTTCCCGACTTTGTTAATCTGTGAGCAAACAGCACCTTTGTAAGAAATGAATAAAGCACAGATGGATTTTAAATCACTTATAGCCCAAGGAATACCAAGTACATTACCGGAGTTAGTTCGATCAGAGAGCGAAACCTCGAGTGAAAATACGCGTGCACCGAAGCGTAAAGATATTTTGAGTAAGGAAGAAAAGGTGTTGGCTATCCGCAATGCACTACGTTATTTTCCTAAAGAATGGCATGCAGAATTAGCGCCTGAGTTTGCTAATGAGTTAAAAACGTATGGTAGGATCTATATGTACCGCTTTATGCCAACGTATAAGATGTACGCTCGTCCTATAAGTGAGTATCCAGCTAAGTGTGCGCAAGCAGCAGGTATTATGCTTATGATTCAGAATAATCTAGACCCTGCGGTTGCTCAACATCCAGAAGAGTTGATTACCTACGGTGGTAATGGAGCGGTTTTTCAAAACTGGGCACAGTACCTGCTTACTATGAAGTACTTGAGTGAAATGACTGAAGAGCAAACGCTTCATATGTATAGCGGTCATCCCATGGGATTGTTTCCTAGTAGCAAGGAAGCTCCTCGCGTAGTAGTGACCAATGGCATGATGATTCCCAATTACAGTAAGCCAGACGATTGGGAAAAGTACAACGCTCTCGGCGTAACCCAATACGGTCAAATGACGGCTGGTAGTTTTATGTACATCGGTCCCCAAGGGATAGTTCACGGTACTACTATCACGGTGATGAATGCTTTTAGAATGAAACTAG
>DNHN01000364.1 GCA_003485825.1 Bacteroidota bacterium
GCTCCCCTTAAATGACGAACTCTTTGAAGTGTTCTATACCGCTGAGGGAAAGACTATCGTACACATCGGAGAAAAAAAGTTCATTAATGTAGATACCATTCAGATTATTTAGTACCTTTGTGGCGGTGCTAAGCGCACCTTAGACAGGGTCTTAAATAAAATATTGATGGCAAACAACACTTTGAAAACAATAGAAAACGAAATGGGAACCGTGATTCTCGACAAGGCAGTGACAGAGGGGTACTTAACGTACCTCTCTAATCACTTTGACCTGTCAGACATTTCAAAGGGTTTTATAGAATACGTGTTATCGAATTACCAGCACTTCCAATTTTTCCCAGGAACCAGTAGGGAATTTAGCAAGTTCAACGAATTAGTTGGTGGTTCGCATTCCTTAAGTGGGATAAAGAAAGCGTTTTACGCTTTAGTGAAACAAGGTTGCATTCAGAAAACAGGCAGAGGTCTGTACGTTCTGAATGCTTCCCTCTTTCCATTATTCTTAGCCAATGCGCGAACAGTGTTCGTCGTATACAAAATTACAAGCCAGGGAACTGAGCTACGGGCGGTGGCAGCCAACCCGTCGGAGGAAGTTATGGGGGAACCGAAAATCTCGGTTCTACCCGCTCTCCTAGCGGACGGTGTTAAGACAGATTTTCCAGAGGTAGAATTTATTCCTTTTAAATAGAAGTTATGAGGTCATTATACCAAATAAACGCATCAGAGAAGGACATCTTCGAACAGTACTACCAGTACACTAATTTCTTCTTAAAGGAAAAGTTGACTGATAATCAAATTAAGATTATTTCCCAACTAGCGTATTATTACCTACAGTCAGAAGGAGCCAAGGAGACTATCCGATGGCAATGGACTTTTTCACAGGATACGCGTAACAAAATTAAAGAGAGTCTAGATTTAGACTCTAACAACTTTAACACCTACCTATCTGGTATGCGTAAGAAAACCTTAAGTGATGGGAGTTTAGTTATAGAGAAGCATCCTGATTATGAGGCAATTAACCCTAAGCTAGTTGTTAAGCCTGGAGAAATAGGCAAAACTGGTAAACGAGGTTTCCAATTATTAGTTAATTTTTTCATAAACGAAGAGGTTCCAGAGGCAGCACCTGTCACTACACCCAGTCTCCCAGAAGCCAAGAAGGAAGATACTGAACTAGTAGTGACAGAGAGGCCAGAAGAAGATATCCAAAAAATAATCAGAAATGCACAAGAAACAGCTAGACGTAGTAGAGAAAATAGCGAAGGAGAGGAACATTCCGACGGAGCAGGTGCTGAACATGTGGAAGATTCAGTTCCGCTTGTTAAGACAGGTAATGTCGGAAGCCGCCCCACAAGACGGTCAGAAGACTTACGACCCGCTCCTTTTCAAGGTGGTGATGCTCCCGAAGATGGGGAAATTCGTCCCGAACTATCGGAAAATAAAAGCGATTAACACTAGAGTAGAGAATAATGATACAGATAAGAACTGACTCCTTTGATATTAGTGAAGACTTCTGGAAGAAATTTCCCAGCCTAAAGGCTAGTGTATATTTCATGAAGTTTAAGAACGAAAAACATAGCTCACATCTTATGTGGGCTTTTCTTTATTTAATCCATCCTGACAGTCCTTTCTACAGTCACCCTACGGGTGAGGAAGAAATTCTTAAGATGCTTACAAATGAAGGTATTACAGATATTGACTTAACGAAGTATGCTGCACAAATGGCAGAACTTGAGAAAATGTGTCTATCAGAACTTCAAAGGACAATGGCTTTCTGGGAAACTAAATTACGTGAAAGGCGTGAATGGTTACTTGACCAGGAGTATAATATGAAAGACGGACCAAAACTCGACAAGATGATGGAGTCTACAGGTAAGATGGCCGAGACGTACGCCAAAGCTTTACAGCAGTTGAAATCCGAAAAAGAATTTTCTAACAAAACATCTGAATCTGATAATGATGACTTATAAAACAAATACATTCAAACATTTACTCCAATGGTTGTGGGTAACCAACGCAGCTTCTTACCTGCTTGTGGCGGGTACAATAGGACTTGCTATAGCTGTACATACTACTGTGCCTTATGGAGAGGGACAAGTTGTGGGAACATTAGGATTCCTAGCAGTAACATTATTTGCAATTATACGTGGACTCCTTCTCTATGATAGAAATTTAAAACTAGCTAGAAGATTCCCCGCTACACAACAATCTGATAAATTCTGGAACATATGGCAGTACAAGTAATATTAAAAGGATGGCACAACGTTGTCAACTTTTGGACAAAGAAACTTTGGACAAGAACTAACTTTACTGCTGCTTCCTTGGTATTCAAGCTAGAAGGTGCATGGTACGTAAAGGATAAAGAAAACGATACCAATAAAATTTGGGGATTCACTCACTTTCCTTTTAATTATAAAAGGGCTTCTATTCGTATAGGGTGGAGACCAACTGCTGAGGTTGGTAGGATAGAACTTATTTGCTATAGTTATTCGAAGGGTTTGAGGAATATTGTACCTATCTTGGAGATAGAGGAAGACGCTTTAGTTATGGCGCACTTTATTGTTAACAACGAGACAGGTCGTGTAGAAGTGTATGCGGAAGCTAACGGAAAGCATGGTTCTGTAAGTGTTCCATATGTTAAATATGAATTAGATAATCCCCTTGTTAGAATCCACAACATGTATTTTGGTGGACAGGCGAAAGCTCCACACAAAGTGAAGTGCGTAATATATGATGAGGGATTCTGGGAGAAAGTATAATGATAGTCAGTAATGATTTATTTCGAGTTAAGGAGTATCCTGAGTACAATCCTATTACAGAGAAGTACAAACGGATAGGCTGGTATAAAGAACAAAAACGTAGGTGTATAGAGGGTTACTGGCATTCTGGGAAATGGATTTCAGGCCCTCTTTACTATTACATAAACTTTCACCACATTTGGATAGAGGACGAAACTGGTATTGCTCAGCGAGTCTCACTACCTTTCCTTAGGGATATTGACTGGGAACTATTCTTTTATTACGAAGAGTGTCGGGGATTCTCAGGATTTGATGAAGACCTTGAGTATACTTGTGACAGGAACTATGGGCCAGATAGAGACCTTGCTGTTCGTCTAGGTCGTATTAGTTTAGAACAATCAGAGTCTAAAATTTATATGCCCTCACGCGAGTACTTGCGTATGTGGCACGGTACACCAAAGGGTAAACCACTTTACGCAAACTCTGCGAAAAACATGTTAAGTATCCAGGCTAGGGGTGGTGGGAAATCCTACGCTTCTTCTGGAATCGCTGCACATAACTTCTTATTTGATGGAGCTATCGATTATGATGATTACCTATCACAGAAGAGAGAAAAAACTCCGTATACATCTGACACTATTATCGGTGCGATTGATACGAAATATACCCAACCGCTACTTAGGATGGTGCTTACTGGTTTCGACCACTTACCAGGAAGTGTGGAATATATGGGCGTCCCATACGCTTCACCTTTACAAGTATCACATACAGGGTCATTAGCGCCTAACAAAGAGTGGAGGTCTAAAAACGGGTCACTACTACGACACAGAACTTTTAAGGATAACCCACTTGCTGCCAATGGTACGCGTCCTAACCTTGTGGTACTTGACGAGATTGGTTTCATGACAAACATTCGAGAAGCTTGGGGTGCAATTATGGCCACACAATCTTCGAAACAATATCAACGTCTGGTTATTTGGGCATTAGGTACTGGTGGTTACATCTCAGGGAAATCGGCAGTCTATGCTGAATCTGTCTTCCGTAATCCTGAACAGTTTAACTGTATCAGCTACGATGACATCTTTGACAACACACATAAAAAGATTGGTTATTTCGTACCTTATGAATTAACATTAAACGAGTTTAAAATGGGTGAGAATAAAATCACCGATTTAAACAAGTCTAGGGAATATATCGAGCATAGACGTGAGACGGCTAAAGAATCAACAGATACCTCTGTATACATCACAGAGATTATCAACGGTCCACAGAAACCGTCTGAAGCCTTCTTGGTTGTTGAGGGGGGTTACTTCCCAGCATTCCAGCTAAAGGAACAATATCAGTTTCTCATGCAGCATCCTGACCGTTTGTCCCACACCTTTAAAGGAAGTTTGAAAATTATTAATGGAGGAAAACTAGAGTGGGTAAACGATACTACATTAGAACCTATACGAAATTTCCCATTACTGGGAGATGAGGATAGAGAAGGTTGTGTGGAAATTTATCAGAAACCACAGATAGACCCCACCATGAATCGCATACCTCCTATGAGGTATATTATCGGAGCTGATACCGTGGATAAGGCTCGCGCCACTACCACATCATTATTCTCGTGTTTTGTATTTGATAGATGGACACGGAAGATTGTTGCGGAGTATACTGGTCGTACAGATGACCCTACAGAGGCGTATGAGAAATGCCGTCGACTGGCTATGTACTACAACGCGAAGATTATGTATGAGCAAACTCTTCCAGGAATCTTCACCTATTTCGAACAACAAAGGAGTACGTTCTTACTGGCGGATACTCCTACCCAGTTACGCAATAAAGCCACATATAAGATTGGAAGTAATACCTCTAAGGGAATACCCACATCTGAGACACTTAACCGTTCGGGTAGAGAATTTGTCCTTTCGTGGTTAAAAGAACAATTAGATGTAGAGAACCCAAGTTATACTCCTATAAAGACTATTGAGTCTCCAGCACTTTTGCGAGAGCTTATCACATGGAACAAGGACGGTAACTATGACCGTGTATCAGCGTTAAGTGCTTTATTCTGGTTAGACAACACAATGTACAAAAGTCATGCTGACCACACAGAAGCTAATAAGTCTCGTGCACAACATCCTTATTATGTGAAAATGGGATTAGTTAAGAAGTCCATAACTAACCAAGGGGCTCAAGACCCACGTATCGCAGATATTATAGCTAGAGCTGACCAAGCTGAGGAGGCTGCAAAAGAATTCCACAAGAGGAATAAGTAGTTAAAACTTATTTAGTACCTTTGTAAATTATCAGTAGTAATCTAAACTATGTCAATAAACCAAAAATCAAGAGCACC
>DNHN01000006.1 GCA_003485825.1 Bacteroidota bacterium
AGGTAAACAGTTGCTAATTGAGCTTAATGCGCTCATTGGTGACATTATATCTGAACACAATCACCTAACTAAGGAAGAGTTTGAAACGCTGAACTCTCTTTTGGATAAACTACGAAAAGAACTGTAGTCAACCGCTACTCTTCAACTACTAGCTCTGCAACCTCTTTATTCGCCACACTAAAATAGCCTAATCCACCATTGCTAATATTGTTATTTGGGTTAGCTGGAGGAGGGTCAAATGGCGTTCCACTTCTATTTTGCTGGGCATTGAGATCTGCTCTAAACTTATAATACTCTTCTGTAACCACAAACTGCTCTACACGAATAGTATCTCCTTCGTTCACATCAAAAAGAATAGGTCTAGGCAAATTATTACGCTCTAGCTCTCCTGGGATATCATTTACATTAAAATTAGAATTAAGCAATGAAACGGAACCAAAACCATCATCATCTAAGTCTGTAGATTTCAATGTATCATTTCTATAGGTCTTAAAAATATAAAAATTATTCTTCGTTGAGTCTGACTGCCCCTGTAAGAACACATAATTTCCGCTTGGGAAAAAGCTCACATCTGGAGGCAAAAAGAAAGACAATAACTGATCGATAGGAAACGCATTTTGCAATTCTTCTGTAGCGGTATAGACCTGGCCGTTATACGCTACATTCAGCTCGTATGAACGGCCTACTATACACTGATGGCTATCCATAGACACATACATTCCTGTATCTGTATAGTTTAAAAATACCGTATCTCCTCCTAACTCGGTAATAAAAACGGATGCAGAAGACACATAATCTACACTATCTTGGTCAAAGTACGGTTGGTTTAATGAGAGTCTTACCTTCCAAAGGTCTTTTACATTATAGATCTCACTCTCTATTACGATGCGAGTCTCCTCAGAGGGTATCTCTATATCCACTATTTTCTCGCAAGCGGTAAAGACAAACGCGGCAAATAGGATTGCAATTATTTTTTTCATTTTTGAGTCTTAATTAAAATTCGAAATTCCACGTAACGGCAGGTATTATCTTGAACAGCGTGGTTTGGAAAGCTCCTGTATTTCCTACTTGTGCATTGGGGAACTTTTCTAAGTCCGTATCACGTATTTCTCTAAAGTACAATGCATATGGGTTTTCTCTATTGTATAAATTGTATATAGAGAAGTTCCAGTTGCTTTTTAGTCGTTTATTGGGCTTTTCTTTACCCTTGAGTGTAACTCCTATATCTGCTCTATGATAAGCAGGTAGTCTAAAGTTATTTCGCTCTTGGCTATTGTAATTTGTCTGCCACTCTCCATCATAGAAGTACTTGCTTACAGGAGTAGTAAGTGGCTGTCCACTGGCAAATACAAATGAAGCAGTGGCTAATAGTCTCTTGCTAAACTTCTGGGTGAACACCACAGAAAGATTATGCCTTCTATCAAAACCTGCGACGTATGGATTATCCCCACTTATACCATTGATTTGACGCATCGTTTTAGCCCAAGTGTAGGATATGAATCCAGAAGACCTCCCTTCGGTTTTAGCCACATAAAACTCTGCTCCATAGGCCCATCCATCTCCAGTAAGTAGCTCACCATCTAGATTTTCATTGAAGGCAAGGGCTGCGTTGTCTCTATAGTCTATCTGGTTATCCATCCACTTATAGTAGATTTCTGCAGAAGTTTCTAGTCCTAAATCAAAGTTTTTGAATAGTCCGATAGCCACCTGATCTGCACGCTGTGGTTTTATGTTTTTATTCGCACTAAACCACTGGTCTGTAGGAAAAGAAGACGCGGTATTAGTAGCTTGCTGCACATACTGAAAAGTCCTATTGTACGACCCTTTAAGCGCCATCGTAGTAGTTAGGTTGTAGCTTATAGATGCTCTCGGCTCTAAGCCAGCGTATGTGTTGTATATTTCACTAGCTCCAAAAGAGTCTCGTACTGTGAGTTCTGCTATAGGCTCATTGGTTTCAGGGTTTTTAGTATATGTATACTCAGACCCCCCTATATTACTAAAGGTAGAGAACCTTAGTCCGTATCTAAAGTTTAACCGTGTACTGTGCTTGTACTCATGGTCTACATACCATCCACTTTCTAGTGCTTTTCTTTTTTCTATTTGAATTTCTTCAAAAATGAGTCCAGACTCTTCGTTATTGGGAGCAAAAAGTCCTGGGTTAAACCTGTGATAAATCACCTGTCCACCAAAGTTGAGCTTACTTTTTTGATTCACAAAATTGGTCCAGTCTGACTTAATATAGATGTCATTGATTGACTGGTCTAGACCAAAACTTGCATTATCAGCAAAACTTATGTCCACACCGTAGTTGAAATCACTGTAGACGAGCGATGTATTGACAAACATCTTTTCATTCACTAAGTGGTTCCATCTCAAAGTAGCTGTAGCATTACCCCAGTTTATCCCAAAAAGCTCACTCAATCCAAGCACGTCTCTACCAAAGTATCCACTTACATAGAGTCTATCTTTATCACTTAGCTCATAATTTGCTTTCAGGTTGAGGTCATAGAAGAATAACTTACTGTCTTGTATGTTTTCATCTGGAGCAAATGGCAAGAATATATCTGCATAGCTTCGGCGTCCTGCTATCATAAAACTAGACTTATCCTTTACGATGGGGCCCTCCAGAGTCAGTCTACTTGAAATAGTACCTACCCCGCCAATAGCGGCAAACTTCTTCGCATTACCATCTCTCATTTTTATATCTACAATAGAGGATAATCTGCCTCCGTACTTTGCAGGGATACCGCCTTTGTACACTTCTAAGTCTTTTACAGCATCTCCATTGAACACACTAAAAAACCCAAGAAGGTGTGACGCATTATACACCGTAGCCTCATCTAAAAGTATAAGATTTTGATCTTGAGAACCCCCACGTACATTAAAGCCTGAATTCCCCTCACCTGCTGACTGTATCCCCGGTAAAAGTGTAATGGTTTTCAAAATATCTACCTCACCAAAAATGACAGGTATCTCTTTAATCTTAGCTGTCTCCAGTTTAACTACACTTATTTGCTTGTTTTCTACTCTTCTTTCTATTGCTTTAGCACTTACTACGGCTGTACCTATCACATTAGCTGCTTCTCCTAGCTCGACATTTACCGTCTTATTTTCATCTAAAACTACCGTTTTTGTTACATCATCGAAACCGAGATACTTGTAAGTAACCTTATATATTCCTGAATCTAATGTAGTGGAATAAAAGCCATACTCATTGGTAATAGCTCCACCGCCGCCTTCTATTAGTATCGTAGCTCCTAGTAATGTCTCGCCATTAGAAGCGTCCTTTACCCTGCCACTTATGGAGTACTGTTGGGCGAAAAGGGGAAATACAAGCAAAAATCCAAGTGCTGCAGTAAAAAGTCTCATTTATGTTTTTAGATAAAGTGCAAACGTATATAACTATAAAAGGTTCAACAACACCTATCGTCATTTGTGCTGTTAAATAAGATAAAATGACTGTAGATAGACTAACAAAAGAAAGTCACATATTTGCAGCCCACAATGATCGTATATATTCTCTTCATTATCGGATTTATACTGCTCATCAAAGGAGCAGATTGGTTAGTAGCAGGTTCTGCCTCTATAGCCAAGAAATACAATGTGTCTGACCTAGTCATAGGTCTCACCATCGTAAGTATGGGCACGAGTATGCCTGAACTTATAGTAAACATCCTCGCAAGCACATCAGGAGCTTCTGAAATCGCCATTGGAAATGTGATAGGTTCTAACATTGCTAATGTACTTCTCATACTGGGCGTAGCGGCAATTATTTTTCCATTGACCATAAAAGAGAGCACGGTTTTTTCTGAAATACCCTATTCTATAATAGCTTTACTCTTGGTGGCTTTTGCTGCCAATGCACCTATTTTTAACCCAGACTATGAGCTTCTGATTAGTCGTTTAGACGGTTTTATTTTTCTGTTTTTCTTTGGACTCTTTATGGTATATATCGTGAAGCTTGCTCGCGAAGGGCGTGCAGACATGGTAGAAGATGCTCCTGACGAGATACTCCCTATGGGGAAGTCTATTCTTTTTGTTTTACTCGGCATGGCTGGTCTTTTTTTAGGTGGAAAGTGGGTGGTAGACGGCGCTGTACAAATAGCCAAAACCTTTGAGCTAAGTGAAAATATGATCGGTCTCACCGTAGTAGCTATAGGTACCTCTCTTCCAGAGTTAGTGACTTCTGCTATGGCGGCTTACAAAAAGAACACGGATATAGCTGTAGCTAATGTGATTGGTTCAAATATTTTCAATCTGCTATGGGTGCTAGGGGTTAGTGCGGTCATTAGTCCTATGACCTACTTGACCGCCATCAATGCCGACATAGTGGTTCTTATAGTGGCTACATTCCTCATCATATTTAGTTTGATGACCGGTAGAGCCAAGAATCAGATAGGCAAACCTACGGGTATATTATTCTTAGCCGCATACGTAGGTTATCTTGTGTTTGTGGTGATGAGAGGGTAAGTCACCGATACCCAACTCATCTTATCCGTTTGTATCTTTTTTCTTCTGTGAAGTTGAAGAATCTGTACATTTGAATTTATGAAGTACTCCTTATTGTTAATTCTATTCATTCACTTTTTACTAGTGCTAAGTCCAATATTTTGGAAGCTAACAACCCTCTGAAGGGTACTATTTTCGTACAGGCGGAAAAAGTATAAAGCTGATTAAACTTTAAAACCTATTTTTGAAAAACATGCAAAATATTCTAACCCTTATTGCAATTGTTGGCATCTCATTCTTGGCTTCAGCACAAGACCCCACTTTCACACAAAAGACAGGAAATATAAACCGCTTTAACCCAGCTCTGGTTGGTGCTCATAGCGATTTTGGTCTGCAGGCGAACTACAACAACCAATGGCCGTCATTACCTAATAATCCTCAAAACTATTCTATACTAACCAACTATAATCTTAAAAAAGGATTTGGATTAGGGCTTGATTTGGGTGACGATTTAAGCGGATTAATACAGAACACTTATGTAAAAGTAAACACTAACTACCGCAGAATCTTTGGTGACGTAGAAACGAGTTTCGGTGTAAATCTGGGTTTTAGACAAAATAAAATAAACACAAATGGGCTCCTATTCGAAGATCAGATTGATCCTAGTGCTGGCTTCATAAACCCTACTTCAGAACCCCTTGAATCTGATCCTAAATACTACTTCATACTAGACTTAGGAGGGGCTGCTTATTATAAAGGGTTTTTATTCGGTCTAGCCGCACATCAAGTTAATCGGCCGAATACATCTATCTTTCAAAACACTTACACAAGGCTTCCTGCCAGGTTTGTAGCAAACCTAGGCTATATGCCTCTTTTTAAGGGTGATTTTCAATTAGCAGCTCTTACCACTTTCCAGCAACAACATGCCTTCACCACCCTAGAAAATCAAGTGTTTACTCAGTATACATTTATGAAGCTTGGCTTGGGCCATAGAATACACTTTGGAGAGTACGGAAATACTGACTTCTTCTCTGCCTCTGCAGGTATTCAGTTTGATAAATTTTCTATTGGCTATTCTTACGAAGACACTCCTTTTAAAGACTCGAGGGCGTCTTGGGGAGGCACTCATCAAGCTACGGCTGCTTGGTACATCAAAGGGCTGAATAGGGAAAATGGAATGAGTAGGTTGATAAATGTGATGCTATGACAAGCAACTAGTGGTATATTTGACTGATGAAAAACGTCTTTATAGCTTTATCCCTTCTTTGCTTTCTAGAAACCACCGCCCAAATTGGCACAAGCCAAGCTAATAACAGTAGAATAAGAGCAGGTAATGATGGCACCTTTTTTTATTACCAGCTGTTTACACCACAAGGCTATACAGTACCGATAAGTGAAAATAAGGGAACAATACATTCAGCTAGTATTTGGCTTTCGGCAAAAGATGCTAGTAACACAAAGCACTTATCAGCTGTATACTTAACAGATTTTGGATCAGATTTCACACCTGGCCCAATATCCAACGAACAAAGTAGCACTACTGAGTTTTTTAAAGGCAACATTTACGTAACCGATGTTATTGATATTAATGACCATATAAGAAATCCAAGCAGTCAAATTTCGAGTATATATAACTGGCCAGCAAATGGAAGTCAATCCAGAGGAGAACCTAATATAATTGCTCCTTTTGTAGACCTCAATAACGACAATATCTACCAACCCGAAGACGGAGAATACCCAATTATATATGGAGATATGTGCATATATAGCATATACAATGACGAAGCAAATCAAGAGTTCAGTAAAGGCTCTTCTATGGGTTTAGATATACATCAATACACCTACCAGTTATCGAATGATTTTGCTGGAGACACCTTAGAAAACACCAATTTTATTCGATTTGTGATTGTCAATAGATCAGACAAGGATTATTCTGATTTTAGATTTGGCACCTATGTAAATATGGGTATTGGTAACCCAATAGATGACTATGTAGGCACAGATTCTAATACAAATATGGCGTATGCATACAATGGGGATGATATTGATGAAGGCTTCAATGGTTATAGTTTCAACCCACCAATGCAAGGAGCCATGTTTTTAAATACTACCTTAGCAAGTAGTACGGCGATTATGCAAAATAATAACCCTGAAGATGGGCTGCCAAGCAATGC
>DNHN01000123.1:0-2606 GCA_003485825.1 Bacteroidota bacterium
CTAAATTGCCAGTCGTTTCGGGTACGTTGAGTTACATTTATAAATGCTCTATGCTTAGAGATGAATGGTTTGGCTAAGACTTCCGGAACAAATGGGCCTCTGAAGCGATATTTTGATTGTACATCAAACATTCTATACGCTAGTCGTATCTCAGTTCTACGGGCAGGGGTAAGGTCCAGTTGTACTTGTGTGCTATTGGCTCGGGTACCGTTTTTCATATTGTAAAAACTTACTTCACCAGCAGTTTCTCTATCTACTACCACTTCTTGGAAAAAGGTAGTGTTGAAATAATCGATACCAATAGTAGCAGGCATATACGTTAGTCTAAACTCGTGCTCAAAACTCACCCCAGAGTTGAACGCTACCTCTTGCTCTAGACCATAGGCTAAAGTGGAGTCTGTCATTTGCAGTTTTATTTCTCTGCCACTGGCAAATATGAACTGATTTTGAGCCAACGGATTACTGGTTCTGCGGCCCATACCTGCAGAGGCTCTTATGGCAGTTTTGTCTTGGTTGAATCGATACTTTCCGTGAAGTCTCGGAGTGAATGATAATCCATAGATAGAGTTGTAATCCGTTCGGATACCGGCTACTAGACTAAACGTTTCTTTTGGCTTGTAGGTGTATTCAAAAAAGGCGCCAGGCACTGCTTCTTCTCGTTCAAAACGGTATCCTGCATACGTCTCGCGTACATTGTCGTATAGGAAGGATACACCCGTTTGGTACTGGTGAAAACTATTACCGATGTAGCTCTCATAGAGCAGGTTTACGTAAGCTTGATCCGTGTGAGCGTCATATACATTATTGTTAGCCTCTGAGCCATATACACTCGTCATTTCAGAGTGGTTGAAGTTGTACTGAGAGCCAAAACTGCTGTTCACACGATCTTTTCTTGCCCTACCTAGCTTGGCAAAAGCATCTATCACTTGTGAGTTTATGCCTATCCCGTACGCGTTATTGTCTCCGTTGTAGAATGCGGTTTGGCCTGCCTCTTGTTCGTTGTTGTGAAAACTCACATTGGCAGTTCCTTCAAGACCATTCTCGGCATAAAACTGCCAGCGGTTCATGATTTTAAAATCTTGGCTTTTAGGCATGTCTAGGAAACCGTCTTTGTTTCTGTCATTTTCTTGGCCCCTTACGCCATAGCGAGCCAGCACAGAGGTGGCTACATGTTTATTGATGTCTTTTACATACATCAAGTCGGTCTCTGCGCGTCCATTTTCAGATACAAACTGATCCAAAAGAAATTTTTCTTTGCCAAACGGTTTTTTCAGTTCGATATTGATCTGACCGGCGATGCTCTCGTATCCGTTTACTACACTTCCTGCACCTTTGGTTATTTGTATGCCTTCCACCCAAGCGGCAGGGATATGACTGAGTCCGTAGTAGCTATTTAGCGTACGTACACTGGGCATGTATTCCCTTCCTATGAGCGTGTAAAATCCATCTAGTCCTAGCATTTTGATCTGCTTAGTACCCGTCACGGCATCGCTAAAGCTGACATCTATTGCGGGAGCATTTTCAAAACTTTCAGAAAGGTTACAACATGCTGCTTTTTGAAATTCCCGCTCACTGAGGAGTACCGTTGTTCTAGGATCTAGCTTACTGAGACCGTAAGTGATGCGTTTAGCCAGCACTATCGCGGTACCCAGCTCGTTTTGCTCTTTTAGAATGAACGTATAGGTAGAGTCTAGTTCGCTGATATACTGCGTATCTGTAGTATACGCTGCAAACGAAGCAATGATATACGGTGGATTTTGATGGTGTTCTAAGATGAATTCTCCTTTGTCATTTGTGAAGACTCCACTTGGATTATCTTGCCAATGGACGAATGCTCCCGCCAAAGGTTCTGTTTCTGCTCCACTGCTAAAGAGTACTTGACCCTTTACCTCGTGATGCTCGTGTTGTGCCCTCACGCACATGCAGATACTTAGCATGGCGATCAGTGCGAATATGTTTTTCATTGTTTTTTTGTATTTTTATGTTGAATTAAAATGTTAAGAGTTTGGGTTTTCTTAAGATTCTAACATAAAAACACTTGAAGTAGCGCCTGTGTGGGAGTCTCTGGAGCTATTACACTATATATACGTTCACTGGAATGGTGTGAAATGGCGAGCGATATGACCCCGCGGAAGGGTAAATGAAGAACCGCAGTAGATGGTACTTCTACGGAATTTACTAGTGAGGCATCTACCAGATGTTGGGGGACTATCAGTTCTAGGTTGCTTTCGCAAGAGGCAGTCTTCTGCATATCACAGCAATCGGATACGGCGACAGCCGCTTGATGACTGATGCCAATGGTCTCTACTCCGCCGCAGCAATGCTTCAGGTCTATGTGCAGACCTACGGAAGGCAGCAAGAATAGAAAGGAAACGATAATAGCTACGAGCTTTTTCATTATATTACAAATGTATAACGCTTTAGGAGATTTATTGTTATGCGATGGTTTAGTCTGGAGCATTTTGGTATGGATAAAGAGGTAGCATGTGTTATGATGTATTGGGTTTAAGTGTATGTTTGTGTAATTGAAAAAACGAAATGGAGCATCACAATCAAACACCTGAGTACCCATTTGTAAACGTTTACAAGTACTTACAAACGGATAA
>DNHN01000123.1:2622-3002 GCA_003485825.1 Bacteroidota bacterium
TAAATGGGTTAGAGAAATACAATGTAGGGTATACATGCGAAATAGACGTAACTGAGTTACGTCTATACTAATGTTGTGCATAATATCTGAAATCAAGAAAATGAAGAAAATAACGACTATAATTTTGACTTTATTAAGTCTTACAAGTTTTGCTCAAAGCATTGAAACTATTACCGAAAAAATATCGGACAAAATATGTGAATGTATGAGTGATAATCTTAAAGATTACTCTGAAATCAAACCTGAGTTTAATAGATGTTATGATAAGGAATTTAATTTCATTTTTAACATTGTTGATTCGGCTGAACATAAAATATTAGTTCAAAATGGAGCATTAGATAAAGTGAAAAATGGAATCATTCCCACTTTAAATGAACGGT
>DNHN01000286.1 GCA_003485825.1 Bacteroidota bacterium
GCAATAAAGTGAATAACTAATTGTTAAATCAAAATATATCATAGATAAATTTGCATTATAATGAATAAAATAATCACCGTATTGCTTCTAATCGTTAGTATCGCAGCATCTGCACATAAAACGGATTCTGTAGGTACGAAAGTGAAAAATGGAACATCTTATATCTTACACAAGGTAGAGAAGGGGGATGGGCTCTATAGTATCAGTAAAAAGTATGGAGTCAGTCTAAAAGAGATAGTAGCAGAGAATCCTGGATGTGAAAAAGTAGTCAAAATAGATCAAATAATTTGGGTGCCAACAGATAGGAAACCTGTGCTAGAGGATAAGGTGGTAACGGATTACTTCAAAGGAACAAATGGAAGTATGGAGCCTGATAAGGCAAGTCAAAACGAGGGCGATCAAAGTAAATCAGAGGTGACTACCTTTGCTAAGTACCATAAAGTAGTAGCAGGTGAGACACTGTATGCACTGAGTCTTAAGTACAACACCACCGTGGAAATGATTAAAACTTTGAACGGATTAGAATCTAATGAGCTGTCTGAGGGGCAGCGAATACTCGTGCAAGATGGGATGGCAAAGACGATAGAAATGGATAAAGACGAGGTCGTAGAAACGGATTATGAGCGAATGAAAGAGGAAATGAAGAAAAGCGAGTATGGAGATAAGGGGTTTGATACAGAAGTAGAGACCAGTACTGCTCAAAGCTCAACAGGTTATAGTATTAAAGTAGAAAAGCTAGTAGAGTATAATATAGAGAAAGTAGAGGAGACCGGAACTGTATTAGTAGATGGAACTACTGTACCCAGTGACAAAAATTTTGCAATTCATTTTAATGCGCCAATAGGTACAGTAATAATGGTTACAAATCCTAAAAATAAAAATACGGTATTTGTTAAAGTAACAGGTAATTTCAATCGCCCTGAAGGCAGTGCTGAAATCATAAAGATGTCAGAGTCTTCTGCCGCTTCTATTGGGGTGAAATCTAAAGACAAAATACTGCTTAGCTATGCTAGGTAATACGCTTACTCAAAACAGATTAACCTATTTATTTTACGCTGTTAGTCTTCTTGGGGTTTCAGCTTTGTGGTATTCGCCGGCTATAGTAAGTGTTGCTACTGTGGTGTGTATAGTGCTAAGTCTGTTGAGGTTAAAATCCTTTTTCAAAACCCCATTTAAACCGGTAAGTGTGGTCTTAGTAGTACTGATGCTCTTGGTTTTAATAGATGTAATAGTAAGTGGTTTTCAGGGTCAAGCATCAGCTAAGTTTTTGCTTATTTTAGGTTTTGTAGGAGTATTTACTGCTTCATATCACTTTGGGAAATCAGATTCAAGGACGATGCTAATATACCTACTCATAATCTCAAGTATAGTGGCATTGGTCAATATGATTGCAGTAGGAAACTATTTCATGCACAAAGAATACTTTGATACTATGCTTCTTCAGAGTAAGCATATCCCCGTTGGTATGCATCACATCCATTTTGGAGTACTAAATGGCTTGCTGATAATACTACTTTTTGGCTCTTTCTTTGTGATTGAAAAATGGAATAGGGTACACAAGATAATTAGCACAATTATCTTATCCATTATTTTCATATCCTTTCATATCTTAAGTTCACGTACGGGCTTATTCTCGTTTTATGGTGCTAGTCTAGTGATGCTGGTAGTGTACGCTGTACGCAAGAGTCAGTACAAAGTAATTATGATAGGAGTGCTCACGTTGAGTGTGTCTTTAGGAGCAGCATATGGCCTGAGTAGCTCATTCCAAAATAAAGTAGCGAACAGCATAGAAGATATGAGTAGTTGGGGGAAGGGTGAGGAAATTAATTATAAATCTATGGGGATGCGCATAGAGGCTGCACGGATGTGTGTGTACATTATCCGTTTTAATCCATTGGGAGTAGGCGCAACAGCACAAGATGCAGCTATGGCAGCAACCTATGAAGCATTAGATAGTGTCTTATTGGAGGAGAATAGAGTAGGTCCACATAACCAGTTTTTAGAGTACGGTGTGAAATATGGATGGTTCGGTCTACTCGTAATCCTATCTTTTTTCTTCAGTTTATTTGCATGGGCAAAAGACTCCAGTTTTAGTATGTGGGGCATAATCACATTGCTTTTTATTGCTGTCTTTTTTGAGTCATTGCTGGAGCGGCAGGCTAGTTTATACTTTATAGCTCTATTAGTACCACTTTCGTATCATTTTTTTGTTAAAAAGGGTATTAATGATGCTGCTGAAGACTTAATCTAGATTTTTTGACGTTATTTTTGAAGCATATACAAAATGAAAAAAATACTACTGTTAAGTGTCATCTTTTTTAGTATCCAGGGTTCTGCTCAGGATGTTGTATACGGTGACGAAGTACAAGAAGATACCAGCAGAAGGAAGCCTTCTGGACTTCTTGATTACGAAAACAGACTATTTTTGGGTTTGTCAAACACTTTCTTTATTGACTTCATCACAAGTCCACTGACAGAAGGCGAAATGATTACTAAAAAAGTAATTAATAATGTGCCCACAGATGTAAGTGTGCCTATAGCTGAGCAGACTATTTATCAGTCCTTTTTCTCCATTGGTATCACCCCAAGGTATAATCTTCAAGAGTTAAGTAATAAAGCTGCAATAGCACTATCAGCGCCGGTCTCATTTGGTTTTGGTAGCTCTGGTTCAGCAAATAAGGATGTAGTAGGAGCTCAAGGTTTTGGGAATATTCAAATTCCACTGTTACTCAATTTATATTATGGTGCAGAGGCAACCAATAAGGTAGATGAGGATTTTGGTTTAAATGTTGGAGCTGGTTTTGAGCTCAATAAAATTGGAATTTTAAATCTAGGCACTGTAGGTGTGGAACGACCCAGTAATAGAGCATGGATAATGCCCACAGTACAAGCAGGAGTTCAGTTTTACAGGGGGTACAGTCCAGTGGAAGTCCACATTAAATATGGGTTTGGTAAGCTACAAGAGCAGTTTATAGACCAATACGGGAATAGACTTTTGGATGGTAAAAAAGTGACACGAGCTTCCAGTTTAAAACTAAGCATTACTTATTTGCTATAATCTAATTTTTCATAGTTTAACTTCGCCCGATAATGTTGAATAGAGATATAAGCTGGCTATCTTTTAATGAGCGAGTACTGCAGGAAGCACAAGACAGTACTGTCCCGCTGATAGAGCGGATGCGTTTTTTAGGTATATACTCCAATAACCTTGATGAATTTTTTAGAGTCCGTGTAGCGACTTCACTAAGACTTAAGAAAGCACTAAATGGTGTAGATCCTGAAAAAGCTGAAGAGACTGCCGCCGTTTTAGCTGAAATACAGAAGAAGGTAATTTCACTACAACAGGTATTTTATAGTACGTATGAGGAGATTTTAGATGAGTTGGAAGTGCATCACATTTATATAAAAGATGAGTCCGATCTCAATGAGGAACAGCAGCATTTTGTTCGAAAATTTTTCCTCAAAGAAGTTGAATCCCTGATCACACCAATCATACTAAGCAACATTAAGAAGTTTCCTTACCTCAAGGATAAATCAGTATATCTCTTTATTTCACTTCAAAAGAAAAGTGAGAAAAATATCAATGCGTTGATCGAGTTGCCCACGGATTACTTGTCCCGGTTTATTGTACTGCCAAGTCCCAACGGTGAGAAGCATATTATTTATTTGGATGATGTCATTCGATTCAATATGCCATACATATTGTCCATTTTTTCTCCTCAGGAGATAGAGTCCTATATTATAAAAGTAACTCGAGATTCTGAATTAGATTTAGATGATGATTTTAGTGAGAGTTACTATGAGCGCATCACTAAGAGTCTCGCGAATAGAAAAAAAGGCAGAGTAGTTCGTTTGGTCTATGATAAAGAGATGCCTCAGCATCATATAGACTTTATACTATCTAATATTAAAATGTCCAATGAGGACAATCTCATACCCGGAGGGAAGTACCATAATTTCAGGGACTTTATGGGATTTCCCAGCCTTGGCAATGATCAACTTACTTTCAATAAGTTAGAACCGATAGAACATAAATATATCGATGAAACTAGGCCACTGCTGAAACAAGTAAGTGATAAAGACTTTCTGTTTCACTTTCCGTATCATCCATTTGATTATATCATAGACCTTATACGCGAGGCGGCTATAGACCCTAAGGTTACCTCTATTAAAATGAGTCTATATCGAGTAGCTCCTAAGAGTAAGATTATAAAGGCCCTAAAGAATGCTGCGCGCAATGGTAAAATGGTGTATGTAGTCATAGAACTTAGAGCGCGTTTTGACGAGGAGGCCAATTTGGAGTGGTCTAAACAGCTACAAGAAGAGAATATACGAATAGATTTCGGTCTGAAAGGGTTGAAAGTGCACAGTAAACTATTATTAATACAGCGTAAGACGAAAGGTGAATTAAAGAATTATGCGCTCATTAGTACCGGTAATTTTCACGAAAAAACTTCAGAAATTTACGGTGACACAGCTTTACTCACTTCAGATGTTCGTATTACGAATGATGTAGCTAAAGTATTTGAGATATTTGATAAGCCTTACCTTCCGTTCACTTTTGACCACTTACTGATAGCGCCTATAAACCTCAGGAAAGGTTTGATGGATGCCATAGATAGCGAAATACAAAAAGTAAATGAAGGTGGGAAGGGATACATCTTCTTAAAACTCAATAATCTGGTAGACGAAGGTATGATAACGGCCTTATATGAAGCAGCAGATAAAGGCGTAGAAATAAGACTTATCGTTCGTGGTGTATGTAGCCTTATTCCTAGGACTAATATCATGTTGCGCAGTATTGTTGGTAGGTTCTTAGAACATTCACGTATATTTTGGTTTGGTGATGAATCCACGGGGACCATCTATATGGGTTCTGCCGACCTCATGACGCGTAACCTTGATGTGCGCGTAGAAGCAGTGACTCCCATATATGATTCAGTGTTAAGGACTGAATTGGTAGACTACCTTAACTTACAATGGAGGGACAATAAGAGTGCACGAGTGATAGATGCAGTGTCTAGTAATCAGATGTATACGAATAATGAAGAACCGGTGGACTCACAAATAGATTGGTTTAGTCATCTTTAAAGCAGTATTATTTTAATAGGTTAACACCATCCATGGTTACCTCATCTATGCCTAATATTTGGAGTAGAGTAGGGGCGATATCCACGGTAAACACTGTGCTATCTGACTGCATAGCAGAAACACCTTGTCCATAGATAATGAAAGGGACATGGGTGTCATAGTCATAGGGTGTACCGTGTGTAGTACCACATGACCTCATATCTACTAAGTTTCCTTTTTGTGGGATGGTCTGTATGAAATAACCATATCGTGGATCATAACTGTTTCTTAGATGCGGTAGAGGAAACGATTTATCAGAATTCAGGTAATCTGAAGGACTATACGCACCTGCTATGTATGGAAGAGCTCGCAATTTTTCTTTGAGTAACGTCACGTAACTAGTGGTATCTATAGTATGAAGTTTTAAATAGGCGAAATTAGGTTCTACGCCGCTATAGGAAGATGCAAGTAGTGTAGGTTGGGAGAGTTCGAAATGAGTTTGAAGCTCTTTATCTATGTGTTGCATGTCGTCGTCAAATTGCTTGTGCTCTATGCGTTCGGCGTTAGGAATTTCAGAGAACTCAGGCATTGGTACTACACCGTGATCCGCCGTGATGGCAATAGTGTAATTTCCAGTACCTACTGTAGCGTCTAGGTATGTCCTAAAGTCGTCAATGTACGTGTCTAACCGGTAGTAATAGTCTGCTATTTCTCGGCTATTAGGCCCAAACTGGTGTCCGATAACATCTGCTGCTGAAAGTCCTACCGTGAGCACATCGCAGTGTTCATCCTGACCCAGTGCTTCTTTCGCTATCAGTTGCTTAGCAAATGCTAATACATAATGGTCGCCGAAGGGCGTGTTCCACAGGAAGTTTCCGACTCTATCACTGGATACATACTGTGAATCGAGACTAGCTACCGTATGGGGAAACCAAGGTAGAAACTTACCGCACTCGTAGGATACACTATCTCTGTCCAATTTAGCTTTGGCGTATGGTGTATGGTATATCCAGCCAGTGGTTATGGATTCACGCTCTACCGAGTCCCCCGTGAAGCTACGAGCCCATTCAGGAAAGGGTTCGTGGTAGTAATCTGAACTGACCATTCGTGTACTTTCCGCATCAAACCAAAACGCTCTGTTGGCATTTTTACCACCCATTAGAATGGAGCTTCTATCTTTTAGGGCTACACTGTAAGACTTGCTTTTTGGGATTGTACTCTTCACTATATCTCCTAGGGTAGGCCTCTGAAGTCTAGCTGCGCTTACTTTTTTGAGTTTACAGTTTTCCACGCCTACAAACTGTATGGCAGTATCAAGTATAGAATACTCAGTGATACCTGAAGCACGTACATATACATTGTTATCTACGATGCCGTGTGTGCTGGGATAGCATCCCGTGGCTAGCGTTGCGTGGCCAGCTGCTGTAGTAGTCCGTGCATGGTAGTGGTGCATTTGAGTGAATACTGCACTTTTACTGAGGAGCGACTTATGTGTAATTGGCATAAAGGTAGGGTCCTCTAAGTACGATGCGCCCATTTGGTCTACACTAATGAGTACGAGTAGTTTTTGTGTTTTTGGCTTGGTTGAATTGCCACAAGACAACAGTAAAGTGGCAAAGACTACGTATATGATACTTTTCACAGTGCGAAATAAACAATCCAATGTTATCTTATAACTGGAGTTTCATTATTATTTTGATTTTTTACCTATTTAGGTGGTTTAGATTACATTTAGCAACGGAATACAAGACGTTTAAAACGTCGTTCAGAGAACAGGTGTTGCTGAGTAATGGATATATAATGTCACTGCTAGTGGGCATTCATTGCCAGTTAACAGTGCGATATCCTGTATACCCTATCGCATATACTTTTACAGAAAAAAGTAGTGCACATTAGCCGCCTTAGTTTTTTTGAAAATTACCAAAAAAAGACGCGTTTGTATATTGTACCTTGCTTATACTAAGAAACATAAGCATATTTGCGAATGCGATATTTTGCGATGGTTTTATTTTCATGTTTAGTAGCTAATGCGGCCTTTGCACAACGTGTAACCCGTGGGATAGTACTAGATCAAAATGAGAACCCCATACATAATGTGAAGGTACAAGAACCCAGTACTCAGAATATTACCTATACCAATGATAATGGCGAGTTTATACTTACCTACTATGAGCAAGATAGTAAGATTATATTTACTTATCCGCAAACGGACACTGTTAGACTTCCTCTGAGATACGATGCTTTTACAAAGGTCTTCATGCGCCCAAGGGAAGGGTCCAACGAGTACCACTTGGGTTATCGGGCCGGTTTCTTAGATTTCGGGAATAAGAACAAGAATAAAAACTTAGAGAATATGCCTTATTTTCTAGGAGAATCGGATGTGAATAGGCAGTTACAAATGCTTCCTGGAGTAGAACAAGGCAACGAGGGGTATAGCAACCTATATGTTCGTGGAGGAAACGTAGATCAAAACTTGATGCTGTATAACGGTACACCTATCTATAACTTCAATCATATCTTTGGAATATCTTCTACTTTTCACCACAAAAGCATTAAGAACACCAGCATATATCGCGGTATAGCGCCTGCTAAATTTGGTGGTCGCTCATCGTCGATTATAAATTTAGAGAGTGAAAAAGACCGAGATTTTAGTGGTTTAGAAGGCGAGTTCGAAATGACTCCGCTGAATGCAGGACTGTATCTGGGTAATATCAAAAAAGGGATTTCGTACTTTACTATAGCTGCAAGGAGATCTTGGATAGACTTGCTGCTCCCTCAGGAAGTTCGCCAAAATTCTCAAACCGCGAATATTTATGATTTGCAAGTGAATTATGGTAGAATTTTGAAAAATAAAGACAAGTTAGACTTTAGTTTTATGAATACTCGGGACTTGTATTTTCTATCTGTAAGTGATGACGGAGATACCTCTGGCTCAGTGGTGACGCGTTTTGGCATTACTCAGAAATGGTCTAACCTGCTCGCTTCGGTGAAGTATACCAACTATGTATCAAAGCGTTTTAGCGGCGAGCAGTCTCTCTATTATTCAGGGTATAAGACCTCTTTGGAACTGGATCAAGAGATATATGACCCCAGCATTATCTCTGTACCTAATACTCAACAACTTCAAGAACGAGGTATTCGTGATATAGGTATTCAAAGTAATTGGGTGTACCACTGGAAAAACGACCATAATATAAGTTTTGGGATGCAAAACAGTACAAAACTATTTCTAGTCGGCAGACTCACGAATGTAGTTGCTGGTTACCCTACTGTAGCAGATTCTAAAGAAGTGTCAGGGGATATTAAATATAGGCCATCTAATGAGTTGGCGCTATATGCAGAGGATGCTTTTAGGTTAAACCCGAATACTAAACTTGATTATGGCTTAAGGTCTGTAGTCTATCAATTTGACGGTAATAGCACTGTGGTCTTAGAACCCCGTATTCATGGTACCTTCTTTTTAGCTAACAGAGATGTACTGAAGCTAGGGTATAATAGGCATAATCAGTTTATAAGTCAGCTAAGCTTAGGAAATGCAGGAAGTCCACAGAACCTCTGGGTGCCGGCTACTGAGCAGATATTACCCCTTAAAGTAGACGTACTAGAGGCAGCGTATGAGCGGAAGCTAGGAGATGATTATTCTGCAGGTATCAATGTGTATTTCAAGCAGATGGAGAATATAACATTGGTTTCGAACTTGGCCGATGCGGGTAATGCTGATTTAGACTGGCAAGCCAGTGTGGTACAAGGTACCGGAAGAGCGTATGGAGCAGAACTATTCCTTCAAAGAAGCAAGGGGTTCTTTACAGGCTGGATCAGTTATGCCTACAGCAGAAGTACTAGAAACTTTCCCGATTTATTTGACGAAGACTTTAACTTCAGTTTTGATCGACCACATATGTTGAAAATATACGGTAACTATACCGATAAGAACTCTCAGTTCAATTTTGGATTCAACTATATAGTAGGAAGTGGGCAACTATTTACTTTACCGATAGGTAAGTTTAGAGATCAGTCTGGAAATCTTCAATTGGAGTACAATACATTAAATAACTATCGTTCAAATGTGTACCAACGATTTGATATAAGTGTAATGAGAGCAAAACCTACCGGTGGACTAGATCAAGAGTGGCGATTTTACTTATATAACATGCTTGGTTCCCGTAATCCATTAAATATATCTCCAGATTTTGAAAGTGCTGGATTATCCAACCTTGTGATAAATAGAGCTTACTTGGCTTTCGTTCCTGGAGTGGCATATATCGTTAAGTTTTAAATTAAACGAACAGAAAAAATGAAAAAAAATATTCTATATATCTTGATAGCATCACTGTTTAGCAGTTGTTTCCAAGATACTATTAAACCCGATATACTAAAGGATTACACGCCTAAATTGGTAGTGAATTCACTTATAGCTGCTGATGAGTCTATCAGCATAGAAATCACCAATAGCGTAGCGTCTATAGACAGTGCTTTTCCTAATCTTATCAAGAATGCCCAAGTGACGATTAAATCAGGTGCAGTGGAGATCAAGCCAACGTATAGTGATATAACCGAGACCTACGTCAGTCCACAGACCTTTGCAGCAGGAGATATCCTTGAAGTGCGGGTGAGTCATCCAGATTACCCAAATGTAGCGTCTACATTGCGTATACCGTCTGATGTAAATCCAACAGGAACCTTGATAGAAAACGGGGGGATAGATACTGGAGGTTTAGTTGGTGACTTGATACAAGTAAACTTCAATGACCCCAGTAATGAGCTAAATTATTATAGGCTAAAAGTGAGTTATTTCAATGAAACCGTAGGTGTTTGGGTTCCTTTTGTATTTCCAAAATCAGATCCTTCTTTGGCAGAGTATAATTCATTTGCGTTGAATGATTTTAGTATATTATTCAGTGACGAACTTTTTGATGGCCAAAACAAAACCTTTAGTACGGTGACCCCAAGCGGTATAGTCAGTAGAAATACCGGTGATAAATACCGCGTAGAACTAACCAGCATATCACGAGATTTTTTTGAATACTACCGTTCAATTCAGCGTGCTACGGATGCTAAGGAACTTACTTTCCAGGGCTCCTACAATAATGCAGTAGTAATTCATACGAATATTCTGAATGGGCTAGGCATTATAGCAACTGAAAGTGGTAAGGAGATAGTCCTCAAGTAATATGACACATACGTTAAGTCAGAGTAGCAAAGTTGCTTTAATAAATAGTAGCTTGCGCCCGTTATTATATTAGATGATTAAAAGGTTAGGATTTTTAACATTCTTAGTGGTTTTCGCTGCGAGTGTCTTTGCTCAGAGTGGCACATTAAGGGGGTTTGTGTATAATGCGGAAAATGGAACTCCCATAGTATCTGCACTCGTTACTTTCAAGGAAATAAAACAAGGTGCATATACGGATGACCGTGGCTTTTATACTATAGCTAACATTCCTTCAGGTACCTATAACGCTGTAGTAAGCTTAGTTGGTTTCAGTGCGGATTCAGCCAAGTTGGAATTCAAAAACAGTGGGATTATTTCTCAAAATTTTTATCTCAAGGATATCAGTAATGAGCTTGGCGTGGTGCGCGTATCTGCTGAAAAAGTACGAAAGACCAAAGAAGTAAGCATAGGTAAGACAACGATTAAACCCATCCAACTAACTCGTATACCGAGCGTAGGAGGGGAGCCAGACCTCGTCCAGTATTTGCAGGTTCTTCCTGGAGTAGTGTTTTCAGGAGATCAGGGTGGACAGCTCTACATCAGAGGAGGTTCTCCAGTGATGAATAGGGTGATGTTAGATGGACTTACGGTCTACAATCCGTTTCACAGTATTGGATTATTCTCTGTGTTCGATACCGACATATTGAAATCTGTAGATGTGTACTCTGCAGGGTTCAGTGCGGAATACGGAGGTAGAATTAGTGCTATAGTAGACGTGAAGACTAGAGATGGGAATAAGACCAATTTAGCAGGTAAGATAAACGCAAGTCCCTTCAGTTCTAAGTTTTTACTAGAAGGGCCGCTAAAAAAATATGAGCAGGACAAGGGGAATAGTAGTTTTATTGTTTCCTACAAGAATTCATACCTCAAAAACTCTGCACCTACTATTTATCCTTTTGTGAATGACGGTATGCTCCCGTATACGTTCAGTGATTTGTATGGAAAATTGACGTTCAATTCGGCAAAGGGGAGTAATATCAGTGTGTTTGGATTTGACTATAAGGATAATGTGGACTTCGAAAGTTCAGCGTCGTACGCTTGGACTTCGAGGGGGTTAGGCACCAAGTTCCTTTTAGTACCGGGAGGAAGTGAGACCATCGTAGATGGTGGAATCACTTTTAGCAATTATGAAATTACTCAAACGGAGCTAGACAATAAGCCCAGGAGGTCAGCGATCAATGGGTTTAATGTAAACCTCAATTTCTCTAGGTTTATCAATGAGTTAGACAAAATAAAGTATGGAATAGAAATGAATGGTTTTCGGACTGATTTCGAAATTTTCAATAGCTTAAACAGAAGGATTTCTCAAGAGGAAAATACAAGCGAAATAAGTGGATATGTGAATTATCTCAAAAACATTCAGAAAAGAGTACTTATTGAGGCAGGTATGCGAGTACAATACTATGCAAGTCTTCAAGAAACCTCTCCGGAACCAAGACTGCGTTTAAAGTACAATATCAATTCAATGGTACGCTTTAAAGCAAGTGCAGGATTATATTCACAGAACCTAATGAGTGCTGTCAGTGATAGAGACGTGGTAAATTTATTTTATGGTTTTCTAAGTGGACCTAGGGACCTTCCTTC
>DNHN01000018.1 GCA_003485825.1 Bacteroidota bacterium
CGCTCTCTGTGCTTGACTCTTGAATGGCATCGCTCTCTGCTTTTAGTTTGGCTTTATTTATTTCACTTTGAGATCTTAGCCTTTCTTTCCTTTCTTCCGTCTGGTTTTTAAGCTCAGGATCATTCTTGACATCAAATGTCGTTCCTGCAAAAGACTTGTCGTCTGCATTTAAAGACTCAGTATAAATATCTAAACCAACTTGTTCTCCGTTTATAAAATACTGAGCAGGCTTAACTAGCTTTCCATAAGCATATGTAAGAGGAGCCTTACCAGCTCCCCCTATGGTTTCAAAGCCTATTTCTCTGGCGTCTAAGTCTTGACCTGCAAAAAGCCTTGCCGCAGTCTCTCCTACACCACCGCCGACACTCTCTGCTCCTAGAGCAACAGCCGCTCTCTTTCCTTTGCCCGCGCCTTTTGCCGCTAGCTTTCCAATATACTTTCCTCCAAGCCCAGCAGAATATCTGTCTATTATACCAATAATAGCGCCTCTTCCTGCAGACTTTGTTCTGATCCGACGTAGGGCGTCGGCATCATTAAGCACAATACTAATATTTTCTTTATTAAAATCTAAGCCTTTAGCCTCTACTTCCTCTCTTAAAAACTCTGAAAAAGATATTCCTGTCTCTAGGGCGGCGCCTGATGCTCCAAAAGCAAAAGGCAATGATGAAATAGCTCCACCAATAGCACCTGGGATTGCGCCTATGCCACCGAAGGCAGAGCCACCTACAGCTCCAGCAGTAGCTCCAGTCCCCACTGTTGCCCCAACGGCTCCAGCGGAAGCTTTGTTAACCATCTGTGCTGTTGTCTGTGCAGCTAACTGAGCCATTAATGAAATCGGAGCTGTAGATAGACCCTTTATAAATCCAAAAAGACCTCCACCACTCTCATCATACACTTCATTAAACCTCTTCATTTCATCCGTCTGACCCATTGAAGCTAGCTCTTCTTGAGCTGCAAGGAACTCTTCAATGTCTTTCTCTGAGGTGTTTGCCCCTTTAAACATTAAGTCATAGGACTCATCAGCGGTGTTACCCTGCACATATCCCTGTTCAGCAGACCTATATATGTCTCCCACAAAATCAGCAAACCCCGATACTATAGGAATGTTTTTGCCTACAACTCTTTCAATAAGGGTATCTTTCTCACCCGACTGAGGAGCGGAACCAGCCGATGTGCCACTGACTTCCACCTCTTGTGCAGTGGATTCCATACCATCCTGCGGAGGCGTGGAAGGCAACTCGGAGTCTTCTTTTTTTTTTAAAGGATCTTGACCAAGAAAATACTTTTCATTAAAAGCCTCTTGTCCTTTTGTAAAGTAGCCTTCCCTTTCGGCAACGCCATACACTTTATCTTGGTAGGATTTGTCCTGAGTCTGATTAGCAAATTCATCAAAAGACTTAGTGTAGAAACCATCTCTACTTAAAACATTCCAAAGCTTCTCTAACTCGTTCATCTTGTTTTATTATAGTAATTAATCTAATTCGCCTGTCCCCTCAGCAGGAGGCCCAAACTTAGTTTGAGGAGCATTTACAATCTCACCCCTAGCGTTTTGACCTGTTCCAAAACCTGATCCGTCACCTGTGTTAATACTTGAGCCAGTTCCGTAGTTAGGCCCCTGTAAACCACCTCCCTGTGCCTGCCTTGATGAACTTCTTCTTGATTCTAGAATCTCCTCTAAGGCATTACCGAGCTCTTGACTACCGGGCTTGACAATATATCTTTTCTGTGTAACTGCGTCAAATATTTCAAGTGGCCCTGGATCGCTAGTAGTTGAGCCAGGAAGCTGCTTTATAACAAAAGGATTTGGAGCTCTATTCGCTGATGTTTGAAGGTGTAAGCTATTAAGTGTTTCAATTAATTCTTTAGATAGTCTAACTGTATTATCAATAGCTGTTAGATCTTCTTTAAGTTGATTCTTTGACGCATTAAAGCTAGTATCGTCAAACAGATAAGTACTAGCCGTATCCTTGGATGAGGTATCACTAAAGACTCTTCCTGTCTTTTTCTCTCTATTTATATAGTCTGCAATATCTTTTTTACTTATAGGCTTACCGGTAATAAACGCAGCATGAGAAGTTATCCAAGTCTCTCTGTCAATCTGGTTACCCTCCGCATCAACAAGACTAATGGTTTTAGTCTGATAATCTTTTGGGTCAGTAACAACAGTTCCATTAATTTCTGGAGCGTAGGTAAACACTAGTGAATTTTCTCTTCTCTCGACCTTCTTTATGTTTGGATTGGTTCCGGTCTGTTGTTCAACTCGAGCCGTTAGGGTGGCCTGATCTCCACTAAAGAAATCCTCCATCCTATCTATATCTATAGCCACATTATCTTGTCTTAGCCCCTCAGCCCTCGCTTGAGTTCGGTCTATATCTTGTCTTTTAGTCTCAATAGCCCCCCTAACGCTGTCTTGAAGACCATCGAATGCCCACTGTTGCACTGTCTTCGTCTTATTACCAATAGTTAGGTTTCTTTCTACATCGGGAACTCTTCTTCCGTCGTCTCCGGTAATTAATAAAATCTTTGTGGGGTCTGAGTCTGCTATCTCCTTACTCAAAGTAAAGTTATCACTGCTCACTCCAGAGTTTAGTTCAACAACAATCTGAGCCACATCTACATCGTCAGTCATCATAGACTCAATTGCGTTAGATTCCGCCCCTACGTAGTCATCATTTAAAAACGCGCTTGTTGTCTTAGCCCCGGCTTTTGTAAAGAACTCATTTGTAGCGAGAATCTTAACCGCAGAACTCACCTCCGAAGATATGTTAATTGATTTTCGTTGAATGTCTTCATCAATAGACAGGGTGTTTACGTTTATAAGCTTGTCTGGATCCGTTATTACCTGTCCATTTTCATCTTTCATAGCAATATACCCTATGTATGTTTCTGGGTCTATATAGTATGTGCTATTATCTGAAAACATTGCTCTTTCACGACGACTATTCTCCCATACAGTTTGCGCAGAAACTGTACCATCGGCTAGAGCTTTATCGTTTGCGGCCCTTCTTGTTGCGTAAGTATCAATACTCCTCTTTATGCCCTTTGCTTGGTTAAGGATAAGCTGTCTTTTTTTAGCAAACTCCCTAGGAGTTATCTCTAAGTTTTTCATCTGCTGAAAAGCAGTATTAGTTGCTGATGCCATGGTATCAGTAGCACCAAACGCCCATTCAGAAGCAGTAAGGGGAGCGTTTTCGCT
>DNHN01000108.1 GCA_003485825.1 Bacteroidota bacterium
GGTGTTGAAGACTTAGGTGTTAGGTTATATCCTAATCCATTCATCAATCGAATTACTATAGAAGCTCCTCGAAACATAACTCGGGTAAAGCTTATAGATGTCCAAGGTAAAGTGGTCCATGACGCTGTGGTTAGCGACCGTTTTATAGAACTGGATATAAATGTAGCTGCCGGTCAGTATACCTTAGAAATAGAGTTAGGTGGGAGTGTGGTAAGATACCCAATACTTAAAACAGAGTAAAAACTTGCGGCTTAAATAATAATCGAACTTTGATCAAAAAAAAAGAGTGCTACACTGTAGCACTCTTTTAGATTAATTAACTAAACCTTATTTATCTTTAGAGAAGATGTGCAAATTTAATGTAAACATGGATACAACTCGTTGTTTTTCAGCTCGTAAGTATCCACATCGGATGTTAATTTAATTTTAATTGTATGTTTTTGTGAGCATTTTATGGAGTAGTCGCCTAAAGGTATAATGCATACCGTACTTGTAGCCGTTATATCATCCTTCATTATGTTTTTGTTGATGTTGAAAATACCTAAGAATTTTCGACGTTTTGAAAGTGAAATTTCGATTGAATTCAAATCAGCGGTATATAGAATGATTTGA
Organism: Bacteroidota bacterium; assembly: GCA_003485825.1. Lineage (GTDB taxonomy): Bacteria > Bacteroidota > Bacteroidia > NS11-12g > UBA9320 > UBA9320. The sequence continues at coordinate 613 of DNHN01000108.1, forward strand.
TTATCATCCACTTTGATGATTTTTGGAATGTCAGGCGAAGAATCAATATGCCGTTGCAATTCATAGGCTAAATCAAATCGAGCAACTCCGTACCCGACAAAACTATCCGGAAGACTCGCTCGAGTGGCTGTCATTCGTATAAGATGATTGATATCCGAAGGAGCTAAGTTTGGGAATGCCTGTAGTAAACAAGCTACTCCTCCTGCAGCTATCGGGGTAGCATAACTTGTGCCGTACCCTTGGTAGTAGCCTCCTGAGGGACTTCCCACGTGAGCTAAAACTCCCAACGCGCTGATATCTGGTTTAGTAGTTCCATTACTTGTGTTTCCTTGGCTACTAAATCTACCGTACTTGTCATTTATGTCTACAGCACCTACAGTAAGTACATGAGCTACATCTGCAGGAGTGCCTATTTTACGCCACTTGTTGTCTCCGGAATTGCCCGCACTGTTCAGTACTAGTATTCCTTTTTCTACCGCTATTCTGGCGCCTAGACTGATAAACGATGTATTACCATCCAGCTGGCTATGCCTATAACTCAATGTTTGATCATCATATTGGTTGTATCCTAGTGAAGACGTAATCATATCTACTCCTACACTATCTGCTAATTCTGCGGCTTTACACCAGTTGAGCTCTTCTAGCGGAGTCTCTGTGGCTCCTTGCTCAGAACGATAGAGAATATAATGAGCGAGTGGAGCGCTACCAATATATTTTCCCTTATCGTAGGCTCCGGTGCAACTACTTACCGCAGTACCATGGCTGTCACTTCCTGTGAACTCATTATCTAGGTCAGCAGCATCGTATCCTAGCGTTAATCGTCCATTGGCTTGGTGCCTCAAGAAAGCAGGAATCGTATTTATATTTTTAAACCCTGCATCAAACACTGCTACGGTCACTCCATTACCGTTATAACCTAGCTTATGGAGATTCGTTACACCTATCTGTCTATTTTGGCCATAAGACATACCGTAATCTTCTACAGATAAGTCAGTTGTGTTCATTTCACTTTCTTTGAGTTTAAGCTGCAAAGTAGTGTGGAGAGGAGTCTCTATCGTTTCTACTGGAGGTGTCAGCCCTACGTAGCTTATGCTACTTACAAAAGCCAGCTTCTGAAGCTCCATAATACTCTTCACATTGGCATTAATGACAATCCCATTGTGCCATTTCAGCGAATAACGCAAACGCACTCCAGGAGTAGCTAGCGTAGCACTGATATACTGGCCGTACACAGGTAAGTCTAGCTCATTTATTGGGATATCGTATTTTTCTCTGCGGGCTAAAGCTTTAGCGCTTAGTTTACCTGGGTTGTCTGTTACTTGTGCTGCACCTTTATCAATAAACTTGACTAGAAATACACTGTCTGATTGAGCGTATGTGTGGGTGAATGAAAAAAAAAGTAGTAATAATAGTATCTTACCTATTGGTTCGGTAAAAGGTCTGTTCGTATTCGATTCCATCTTTGTATTTTCCTGGTTGAGTTTCTATTTCTTTAAATATACGTTTTACTAAGCCTATGTCTTTCGCATACACTTCTTCTTCTATATTGGTGAAAAATAAATCTACATCAGAGCCGAAATCGACAGTAACCGTCTCAGCACATGTAGTAGTACCAACAGTACTCGGTTCTCTGATCAGTAGTGTTCTAGCAGATTGATAATCGTATATGTTCAACTCATTAGCATCCCATGATTTACGTTCTCTGAGGGGAAAGCTTAGTTTAATGTTGCGTATATCATCCTCTACACGTTGAGCACTAGAAGGATCCCGTTCTAGTATTACGTACTTTTCAAATGTGTAAGTTGTGTCATCCTCGCTTTTTTCCACTTTTACACGGTACGACACCTGACCGCCATTGTTAAACGCTGTATCTTCAATAGTTTCTTTGATGAAAAACTGAAAGGTGTCAGTCTGCTCGAGAAATGCATCGTGCTTTAGCTCAGTGACTTCAAATACTGTAAAGGCATTGAGCTCAAGCGGAAAAAAAACGGTGTCAGACTCCCTAACGGGTTCCACTCTGGTGCACGACCAAAAGGTCACTATTACGAATAGGTAGAGTATGTTTTTATTTCTCAAAATGGTATAATCTTTTGGTGAGTGGCGTCTTTGTTGGTATGTAAGTGAGTCTAAATAGACTAGTTGTCCAAGTTTTGTGTGGGTTAAATAGTTGATAATTAGAGTTATATTACCTGTTTATCTCCAATTTGCTTTGTTTGCCTCGGAGTGTATAAAGAGTAGGTGAACTATATGACAATATTGGTATCATTCTTTCGTGTTACGCAAAAATACATTTAAGTTATCTCCATGAGTTCACAAAGGCGATAATATTCTATATTTTTGCCGGCTTATGACAACGATCTTAGATGGCAAATCACTTGCTCTCACACTCAGAGGAAAAGTAAAGGACGAGGTAGAAACGCTAAAAGAAGCGGGACACCGAGCTCCACATCTTGCAGCAATACTCGTAGGAGAGGATGGCGCAAGTAAAACATATGTGAATAGCAAGGAAAAGGATTGTGAATACGTTGGGTTTGAGTC
>DNHN01000316.1 GCA_003485825.1 Bacteroidota bacterium
AATCACGTGAGTGATTACCTCTTCATTGATTTCTAGAGTCTGCATAAACACACGAGCCTTTCGTGGTCCTACGGTTTCATCTCCACCGTGGAATTTCGAGTCGGCTATATCATGAAGTAAGGCACCCAGTTCTACTACGAGTAGATCTACATCCTCGCTTTTGGCTATGTGCTTAGCGGTCTTCCATACCCGCTCTATGTGCCACCAGTCGTGACCACCTTCAGCATCTGCGAGTTGTTCTTTTACGTAGGTTATGGTTTGTGTGATGGGCATGTGTTTATGACGATTTGAATAAACGCTGGTCTTTTTTTATTAGGCAAAGTTAAGATACGTAATTTTCATTTTCAGTAAAATTCGTCATTTGGAATCGTAGTTAACCGCCTTACGTTTATTTGTTGTGGTGTCGTATTTAATTAAATTCAGTTCTACATTTTTTGCATTTATAAACAGTCTTGTAGTAAATCGGATATACCATAAATAGAAAAGAAACAATTGCAGATAATATTCCTTTTGTCCCTTTCATTGATTTGAAACCACTATAAATGTCTTCTGATTTGCAATTTGGACATTGGACAACTTCTCCTTGGTCATTTGTTATTGAGGATTTGACCGATTCTTCAATGATTTCAGTCGCTTGACCGACATCCGATTTTTTAATCTTCAACTTAATTCCACCAACAGCTACATCGTAAAGGGGGTTAAGTTCAACTATATTTTCGTCCAAAAGAAAGCACATTATATCTTCGCTTTCGAGTTTGGACTTCATTATATGAGCCTCAATAGAATTGTCAAATGTCTTAATAGTTACTAATTCCATGTCTCAGTTTTATATTCTGACTTACGCCAAATTTAGTTATTGATATTAAGTGTTTTACAAAGAAGGCCACTTATTCCTTCTCATACCGTTCATAGTAATACGACTGCTCTATTCCTTTGAAAATCAAATCGCACTTGGTTATTTTCTGCCTTTTCTTCTATAGCTCTACTCAGTATTTGAATCCCATCTTTTAGGATTTGTACTTCTTGCTCTTTTTGCTCTAGTCGGTGCTTGTTTACGGTGTAGCCTTGTAAAGTGTATTCTTTTAATACCTTAGTTGCCCAAATTCTGAATTGTGTTCCTTTCTTAGAATTGACACGGTATCCTACGCTGATAATAGCATCAAGATTATAAAATTGAATCTTCCTTTTTACTTCACGTTTACCTTCTTTTTGAACTACCGAGTATTTCTCGGTAGTTGCTTTTTCTTGCAACTCCCCAGTCAGATAAATGTTTTTTAGGTGAAGACCAATAGTATCAGAGTCTTTATCAAACAACTCTGCCATATGCTTTTGTGACAACCAAACAGTTTCATATTCTAAATGAGTCAGTATCTCTATAGAACCGTCTTCGGTCTGATATATTATTACTTTCTCCTCCATGCTCTACACATCCAAAAATGCATAGGCTAACTTAATCGTGGAATAGTCTACTTTGCCATCCAAGGCTCGGAAGATGATACTGCTTTTGAGTCTGCCGTCTTCACTGTAGTCCTCTTCTTTGGCTTTTTTATCTGCTTTTTGGTATTCTTCATTGATACGTTCCATAAGCACTGCATCCGGCCGATAGGCGCTTATATCTACATCAGGAAACTTGTCTGAAATGGTAAGTATATGTCCTTGGATAGTGCTTTTGGCCATTCCGCGTTCTGTACTTATTTGGTCCAAAGTCATTCCTTGATCGATGTATTGGATGGTGACTTCATGAGTAGAAATTTTCTTCTCTTTAGCCACTTTTTTATTCCGGTGTTTTTTGAGCTCTTTCTCATCGGTGGTTCCTCCTGCAGCATAGATATGACTTTCCCATTCGTTCTTGAAGTCATCTTCAGGCAGTTGGTCTATATCTCCACTGAGCTCTTGGAAGCGTTGGTCTGCTTTGAAAGCCAGCGGATCTACTTCTATGGCCATTCTATTGATACCCAAAAGACGCAGTCCGTCTAGTTCTTTGAGTCTGGATAGCGCCACATATCCTTGCCCAGGCTCAAAGGCTTTGCCCAGGTCAATCTCTGCGGCCTCTAAAGTCATTCCTTGACTTTTGTGTACCGTAATAGCCCATGCTAATCGGAGAGGTATTTGCTCAAAACTCACCATTGGTGTCCCTTTTTCATTGTTAATCGACCATACTTCTGGTGTTGCAAGTATCTTTCTCTTGTCCATTAACTGTACCATAGGATAGGGGCCATTTTCTTCAGCATCTTTACCAAAATCTACCACTACACCTAATGTACCATTCATAATTCCTCTCTCGTGATCATTTTTGAGGAACATTACTTTACATCCTTTTTTGAGGATGAGTTTCTCTTGTACGATAAGCGATTTCACAAAAGAGTCCATCATCTTAGCATTCCCCGTCTTCTTAGCAAAGTATATTTCTTCATCTGCATCCAAAGCCTTGAGTTCCTGCTCATTCATGTTATCTACGTCTGCATTGTGCGAGTAGAGTTTAGTAGGCTCAATGGTATGCTCATTGTACCGTGTTTCTTGTAGCAGTTGAACCGCACTTTCATCTACTTCATTGCTTCGTATTTGGTTTAGTATGGTGTTGAGTTCGTTCTTGGTCTGCCGGTACTGCTCGGTAAGGTAGCATACCACAGGAGCGGCTTCTACCCATGCTTTGCTCATAAAAGCAAATTTCTGATTACTTGGCTCGGGCTCTCTACTTACAGGAGGTAATTGAAAAAAGTCTCCAGCAAATACGACCTGCATTCCACCAAAGGGCTGTGCCGAGTTACGTATGTATTTCAGTACTTGGTTTATCATATCCAGCTGA
>DNHN01000267.1 GCA_003485825.1 Bacteroidota bacterium
GTTTTAGTAAGAAGTAGTGATTATTTCTTTTGTTTCTGAATAGTTGGGTTAACGCTATAAGTTATCAATGAGTTCGTAAATGAATGAATGAATAAAGGGTGATAAAGCGGGTAGGTGGCCAGGCAGCCATCCTAACACCTCCGTTCAGCCTATCATCCAAGGTCTAACACCACTTGCTCCGAGTTAAGCCCTTAGAGGAGCTTATATGAGGCCATTAGTCAGGACTAGGTAGTCCATAGTGTTAGTTAGACAGGTTAGACTAGGTAGTCCATCGTGATGGTGAGACGAAAGGTTGGGCCCGAAGGCCCGTCTCCCTTACGCAACCAACCATGTGCTGGTACGCTCAACACCATCATCACCCATGAAGGTTGATGTCTCCTCTTTGAGTTCTTTCACTTGCTTGGCAACACTGTCACCAACCTTGAGCTTTTCAGCGGCAGCTGCTGTGACATGACAAAACACACGGTTCATACCAAATCCAGAAACGTTTTTGTCAATAGCAAGGGTCTTTGTGCCGTCTTCACGGTCTTTAATTTCAACGATAGTCATATTCTAAAGGTTAAATTTCGAGACGGGGACTATGGTGTTCCCGCAATAATTCGGGGGGGTCTTTCGTTAGGTGGTCCCAGTGCCCGTATTTTGTAAGCATTAAAAATTTAGAATTTTAAGGTATGGGGGGGGTATGTTAGCATTAAAGCCCAGTACCCGTATTTTCTAAGGAGTTAAAAAATTTTTTGAAAAGGTATTTGTTCTAAAACCAAGCACTTGAACAATAACTAAGACATGGTGTCCAAGTAAGCATATATCTGTAGATAGGGTACTAAAGTAGTTACTACTATAGGATACGAGGGTGTTTTTTTGCTCTGAAACGTAGCATCCTCGGTATAACGTACTGAGTATCAGGCTAAACTTATTATCATATGCTGTGTACACTATTATCACTAGCTATGAGAATAGTGTTATCACCCAGGATGAGAATAGTATTATCATAGCTGATGATAATAGTTTTATTTACCCCTGTTAAATATCTCACATACGCAAGAATATTACCTAAATTCGAAGAATAGTATAGTGTACAAAGGAACTGGGGCATTGGTGGGGCATAGAACATGAAAATAGTTTAACTTTATTATCAATAAGTGATAATAGTTCAATAAATAGTTGTAAATTTGCAGTATGATAGCAGACAACAAAGAGTATATGACCCTTACCATAGCTGGTAATTTGAAAGGTATATATACAAGTCGTACAAAGCACTCAGTGTTTTACGACATAGAACTAAGTTGTGCCAGAAGTGAGGGCATAGACCTTACCCAATACGCACTTGTGGACATTATGACAGGACTTCGAGCCCGTGGTACAGAGAAAACCCCCCCAATGATATCAAGAGCGGTAGATGGTTACCAATTAATACTCAAACGAATCGAGGGAGCATATGACAATTTTTCCAATGAAGAAATTCGGAAGGTATTAAGTCATGTGGGAACTATTGATGAACCTATGGAATCTGTATCGGCGGCCCCAGTAAAGGAGCCATGGGAGATAATTGAGGATATGGGCCGTGTAAAGCCAGATATTATACTTGATTTCTTAAAGACTAACCAAATAGAAGAGGAATTACTTCTAAATGAAAGTGGTAGTGGAATGACATTCTATTCTTCTAAAGAGGGGGTATCTATTTCACTTAGTCCTGGAGTATATCTCGCATTTAAGGATTACACTAAACGTAGTTCTACACTTAATAGAGTATCAGAAAAACTGAAATTACATGTCGAAGGATAATCGTAGGATAGTTAAGACTGGTGACGGTCGTGAAATGATTATAGGAGACTCTCTAAATAAAGAAGGAGATAGAAACCTATTAGAAACTAAGGGTATTATAGCAATGGGTCTAGTAGAAGCTTTACGGCTTATGGTAGAGACTCAACCTAATGACACAAAACTAGGGCGGCAAATAAGGGCAACCATGACAGAGATTAATGAGTTGGATAAACTTGGTTAATAATTGAATTGAGATGGATACTAAGGGAGATGAGGATAATACAGTAGGAGCTGGGGACCTTTTAGAAAAAGTGTTTACAGCTACTGGAATTAAAGCGGCGGTAGAAGTGGTTGAGAAAGTTACAGGGAAGCCTTGTAACTGTAAGAAACGTCAAGCTAAAGCAAACAACGTTAGGATTCCTAACATATTTAAAAAGAAGAAATGATGGCAAGAAATTTACAAAAGTTTGACAACATGAGTGAGGTTAATGTGTGGTTAGACACCGTATGGAAGATACTTGACTCATCTGCATATAAAGATTCTGGAGACCCAATGTTAGGGGCTCCTGAAAGTGATGACATGCAGGACGCTATCAATATGGCAGATACACTCATCATCCATCTTCGAAAACGTGGTGGTGAATTATTCGCTAAATTAGAAGCTGAGAATATCGAGAAAGAAAGACTTCTTAATGGTGACTTAGATTCCGCTGATGAAGTCCCAGTTACTGGGGAGTCTGATTCGGGTAAGGACGCTAAAGATGATTAATGAGACGCACTTGGATAAAAATACGTATGAATAAGAACCTAAGTATATTGAATCTCATGGAGAACGACTTAGCTGCTGCTTTACGTATTATTCTTGACCAGACAGACCAGAACTCCTATAAATGGCAATCAACAAAGGCCAATAGGGAAGTGATGGTCAGAGAACTGGATAAGAGTTCAGCGACTGTATCACGTTACATCGATAAACTTCGGGAGAAGGAAATTCTACTAACGTTCCCAGAATATCAACGGGGGACATATTTAATTAATAGAAGGCTGATAAACTTTGCTTAATGGCAATTAATACAAAAACAAAACTGTACAGGGTACACAACAGTATTTGTTTACAGGCTGATAATCAAAAAGTGTACTTATCAAAACGTCAAGCAATCAAACTAGCTTGGCATTCTTTAATATTTTGTTTCACAAAACGTGGGACAACAAAAATTGCAATATGAGTAAGAGTAAACAAGAGGAAGTAGAAACGGTAAACATCGGTGACGCAGTAGAAGCGCCTAGATTGGGTCCTAAGAGTAAGTCCATTAGACGGGCAACTAAGAACCCTAAGACGCAACAAAAGCAAAATATAATGCAGGGACTTAATGTTATGGGCCAAGAGCTTATAAACATAAAGAAGCAACTGCAACAAACAGCAGATGCTCTTGGGAAATTGGGGCAATTTGTCGCAGACCGTAATAAAAGTTGGATGGAAACTCTACCAAGAGTAACTGAAGGTCCTAAAGTAAATCTAGAGAATGCTATCAAAGATGGCAAGTATCTACACTACTTTGCACAGGTTTGGAAAGATACTACTGTTGAGGGAGAAGGTGACAACGCGTTCGTGTACCTAGAATTTATCCTAGACAAATGGCAGTGGAAAGACTACGACAAGGAAGCACATGCTGGAGTCTTTGAACATGTTGACACAAAGTTGACACAATCTATTCCTTTAAATGAGGGAGAATCTCTAGACGATGCTTGGAGACGACTTCACGAAACGCTTACTAAAGTTAACAAGCCTAAGGCTAAAGCTAAGAAAGCACCTCGTAAGAAAGCAATCAAAGTGTAATGAGAAAGAAATTTCATAATTGGATGTTGCGCACTTTTCGTTCATTTTTGTGTGCATATTTAAGGAGGTTCGGTGATACATTTAGTATTACTGGGCTCCCCTTAAATGACGAACTCTTTGAAGTGTTCTATACCGCTGAGGGAAAGACTATCGTACACATCGGAGAAAAAAAGTTCATTAATGTAGATACCATTCAGATTATTTAGTACCTTTGTGGCGGTGCTAAGCGCACCTTAGACAGGGTCTTAAATAAAATATTGATGGCAAACAACACTTTGAAAACAATAGAAAACGAAATGGGAACCGTG
>DNHN01000319.1 GCA_003485825.1 Bacteroidota bacterium
TCGGTCATCGTAAGATTATTTTCTCCATAAGCGATATTACCATTGAATTCACTTTTTTCTTCTTCCCAAAGTCCTTGGTAGGTTTTGGTTTTGATATGTATGATACCGCCCACGGCATCTGCGCCATAACTGGCAGAGGCAGATCCACGTACTATTTCTATGTGGTGTATTTCGCTTAGCGGAATGGGAATATTACTATTGAAATGCCCTGTAAGACCATCATTGATACGTTGGTTATCCACCATTACAAGCACCTGAGAGAAGGTGCTTCCGCGCATCCCGATATCTGACTGTACTCCAAAACCACCACGGCTATTTAGATTTATACCGCCTACGTATTGTAGTAGCTCATCTACGGAGGTGACGGGCAGTTCTTTTATGTCTTTGGCGGTGAGTGTAGTAATGTTTTTGCCCGACTCGTACTTTTTTACCGGTAGGCGAGTAGCTGATACGGTTACGGAGTCTAAGTGCGTTTGAGCAAATGAAAAAAGGGTGAAAAAAGTAGTGCAGGTAACTATGATTTTACGCATTGTCTTTTATTTGGCGACAATGGTAAGGTGTTTTTTGTAAAAGGCAAAAAATACAAGTAGTGTAAAAACGTGAATTGTGGAAATTGTCATTTCGAGTGTTACTGCTTTTGCAGTGATGTATCGAGAAATGAACAATTTTAATCTATCACATCAAAACCACAATACGGTCTCAGTGCTTCTGGTACGATAATGCCTTCTGGTGTTTGGAAGTTTTCTAAGATACTTGCCATAATGCGGGGAAGAGCTAGCGCACTCCCATTTAGTGTATGAGCATACTCGTTTTTACCCTCACTATTTTTGAAACGTAGCTTTAGTCTGTTCGCCTGAAAGGTCTCAAAATTGGATACAGAGCTCACCTCTAACCACATTTCCTGTGCTGCACTCCATACTTCCATATCGTAGGTCATAGCACTCGCAAAACCCGTATCTCCTCCGCAAAGCAACAATACCCGGTATTGCAGTCCAAGGTCCTTCAAAAGACTCTGTACGTAGGTGCTCATATCTTCTAGTAGGTCGTATGAGTTGCTTGGGTGAGAAAGCTGTACGATTTCTACTTTGTCAAATTGATGGAGTCTGTTAAGACCACGTACGTCTTTACCATAGCTTCCCGCCTCTCGTCTGAAGCAAGGAGAGTGACCACAATTTTTGATAGGGAAATCAGCTTCTTTCAGAATCACATCACGGTAGATGTTGGTAATGGGCACTTCTCCGGTAGGAATAGCATACAAATTATCTACCTGCATATGGTACATCTGTCCTTCCTTGTCTGGTAGTTGACCAGTACCTATTCCACTTGCTTCGTTTACGAGTATAGGTGGTTGTATTTCTTCAAAACCAGCATCTCTGCCTCGGTCTAAGAACCAGTTGATAAGAGCACGCTGGAGTCTAGCTCCTTTGCCTCTGTATACGGGAAATCCTGCTCCTGTGATTTTTACTCCTAGTTCAAAGTCTATCAGATTGTACTTTTCACAAAGCTCCCAGTGTGGCAGTTTTTGTGTAAGGTTTGGCTTGTCTCCGTGTTCTAGTACCACCTTGTTATCTGCCTCACTTCTGCCTGCAGGTACCGCTGCTCCAGGAGCATTTGGGATTTGGTAGAGTACTTCTAGCAGTTCGCTTTCAGTCACTTTGAGCACTTCACTTAGCTCGCTACTTTTTTCTTTGAGTTCGACCGTTTTTGCCTTCATGGCATTCGCCTCTTCTATTTTTTTCTGGGAAAATAGTTGACCTATTTCTTTGCTAATTTTATTGCTTTCTGCTAAGATACCGTCCAGCTCGTTTTGAGTGGTCTTTCGTTTATCATCCAATGAGAGTGCTTGATTTACCAAATCGGTAAAATCTACTCCTCTTTTGGCTAATCGTGCGATGATGCCCTCTTTGTCTGTTCGTATATCTTGTATTAATAGCATGGCTTGTGCAAAGGTGAAATAAAAATTGAAACACTAAGGCACTAAGTTTATTTTTAACACTAAGATTTTGAAGGGTGAATTACTCACCATTTTGTAGTTGAGGGATTAGGTATATGAGTAACTCAGAACAGTTTAAAAAGAACTTTAAGGTTTCGTCGTGGACGAAATATTCTAAATTGATCTTAGTGTTTTGCCAGAAAGCAAATATTCCTCCAGCTCTGTAATTCGTTCTGTAATCAAAAAACGGTCAATCACACTTTGCCGAGCTTGTGAGCCAAGTTGGTTACGGAGAGTTGTGTTTTGTATGACTTCAAGCGTCTTCGCAGCAAAGTCATTGGCGTCTGAGTGCTGAGCAAGTAATCCAGTTTTGCCATCTGTGATAATCTCTGGGTTGCTGGTAATGTCAAAGGCAATGACCGGTTTGCTTTTGGCCATAGCTTCTACGATAACAAAACCAAAACCTTCCCAGCTGCTCGTCAATAGGAAGATGTCTATGCTTCGCATAAAGGCTTCCATATCTGCAACAAAACCAAGAAGTATCACCTCCTCTTGGAGGTTTTTAGAGATAATGCTTGCTTGTAACTCATCGTACAGTTCACCTGTTCCTGCTACGTAGAGCTTGAATTGTACGTTTTGTGCTTTGAGTTTTTCGGCAATGGTGATTAGATGTTGCTGGCCTTTTTGTAGTGTCAATCGACCTGCATTTCCAAGTAGGATAGTTCCTTCTTCGGAGGTAATCTCAGGGAGTTTAGGTCCATCTTTTTCTAATAATCTATGGTCTATACCATGGTAGATTACTGCTATTTTTTCCTTTGGAATGTGTGCAGATAAGTTTTGTAGCATGGTCCGCTTAGTCTCTTGGGAGTTGGCTATGAGATGCGTACACGCTGTCTTCATGCAATAGCGATTTATGATGCTATTTTTGATAGGCGTAGCTAACCCACGCAGGTAGACTATCTTACTACACTTAGCCCAGTGAGCAGCTATGCTTGCTGTTTTCAGGTCTTGTGATGTGGTAAAAATAACGGTGTCTATTTTCTCTTTTTGGAAATAGGATTTGATGTTGAGTAGTTTGAAAACATTGAGAAACGAAGTGCTTCCTATCGTTATTGCAAAGGTTTGAAATCCTTCGTCTTTTGCTCTGGCCCATAGTTCGCTATCTGGATGAGCAGCAATAGTTACATCATAGCCTTTTGTACGGAATGCCTTGGCATTTTCGAGGTGTAGCTTTTCGCCACCTCCCCAAAAATCTGAGCTATTGAAGAAGCAGATTTTTTTCAAAGTAATTGTTTCTGTATAAAGTGCATTGAATTTTTCCGTTGTGCCGTTCTCGGTACATTTTTCTCATAGAGAAAAACACTCGAACTGACAACGTCTCTGGGAGAACCTGTTGATTGTCTAGTGTACTTTTTCATTTCGATTGTTCTTCCTGGATTGGAGAATTATATTTTAACGTGTTGTCATTTCGAGTGTTCTTTGATGAT
>DNHN01000218.1 GCA_003485825.1 Bacteroidota bacterium
GTCCATCCATAGGTTTTATCCTCCATTTGAAGGGATAATAGCTTATCGTATTTTATAGCTCTAAATGGTCCTAGATCAGTAAAATTTGCACCAAAAAACAATCCTATCAATTTCGTTGCCAACCAATTACCAAAAATTTGCTGTGGTGTCATTGCTCCATATTCTCTTCGTTCTTTTACACGTGATCCTATCACTAAGTCAATATCGTCCTCTACTATTGGCCGCACCACCTCTATCAACTCCTCAGGATAGTCACTATAGTCACCATCTAAGAATACAATGATGGTAGGCTGATTTTCTAACCCCGCAATATAGTCCATGCCTTTTAAGCAAGCATAGCCATAGCCTTTTCTCTCTTCGTCCAAAACCGTAGCCCCAGCTCGAGCAGCATTTTCTTTTGTACCATCTGTCGAGTTGTTATTCACTACTATTATTTCATCGACCTCACTGGGTATTTCAGAAATGACTTTGGCGATTGAAGCCTCTTCATTGTATGCTGGAATTATGACCTTTATGCTCATACTGACTGTGCTACCTTCTTCTTAATCTATATTCGTTGATTTGCCCATATTGTTACCAAGCATTATCTCTGGAGAGTTTATCCGTCCTTCTAAACTGCCATTTTCTAGTTTTAGAACTCCTCGCGGACAAACTGCCGCACATACACCACATCCTACACAGCTAGACCGAACTATATTCTCTCCTTTTTGGGCATACGCCCGTACATCTATTCCCATTTCGCAGTAAGTAGAACAGTTACCACAAGAGATACACTGGCCGCCATTGGTAGTGATCCTGAATTTAGAAAACATACGCTGCTGAAAACCAAGTATAGCTGCCATAGGGCACCCAAATCTGCACCACACCCTGCTCCCCAGTATAGGATACATCCCCACTCCTACTACTCCTGAAAATATAGCCCCGATGAGGAGACCATATAAAGAACGCAGTGTCTCAGCATCTATAAAAAATAATTGACCTCCGCTGGAGTAATGAATTCCCAATAGAGACATAATCAAGATAAAAAAGCCAACCGCTCCATAGCGTGCATCTTGCCCAAGTTCTTTTCGTTTAAAGACCATGGTTAACGTAAAAACAGTGGTTAACAGCAGACCTACTAAAACTAGAAAAACATCTTTGGTAAGCCAATATTTAGAAGAGTCTGTTTCTAGGTATGTTAATACAACCGCTGTGGTCATAAGCACTACAAAAACTAAGACCAAGTGGATGAGCCAGCGCTCTATTTTCCAAGAAGCAAGAGTCTTACTACTCAAATGACGAAAAGGATCACCCGCTGTTTCGGCCAATCCCCCACATCCACATACCCATGAGCAATACCATCGCTTTCCATATTTATAGGTAAGGAAAGGGGAAATCACAAATATGGACACTATTCCAAAAATCAAAAATGCCATACCCATATTTCCTGCACTAATAAACCCATCTACTCTATATTGCTCGAAGTTATAATAGTTCAATGGCCACATATTTTTCAAATCATAATATGGCAAATTGGAAGTACTATTTAATCCGGCCATTAGCTCTGGAATAAGGAAGGCAAAACCGAATTGGAAGAACATCACAGAAAGTGTTCTCAACTGCTGGTACCTATTGCCTCTGTATTTCAACATAAACTTAAATCCAAACAGCAAGATGGCCAGTGTATACAAGGTTCCGTAAACAAACCACTGGCTAGCATCGCCGCCACTTAGTAAGTGACTTAGTGGATCAAAAAGAGCGATAAGTCCTGTGTTTTTTGCACCGTGCGCACCTAAGCCAAGTAAATGAGGATAGAAATACAAAACAACATAAAACATCGTTAACACAACTCCTACAACCCAACCTATAGCGCCTCTGGATGAGAGTGCATTGAACCAAACACCATCATTCTTTATCCCCTCCGATTTTTTGAGATAAAGCTCGTTTGCATACAACACCACCCCGACACTTATAAGGGACAATGACGCAGCTAGTAGAACTCCGTGATTGGCTAGCGGAGTATTAAACATAGCCAATAGTAATATGAACAACCCAGAAGATCCAACAGCCAAAGCCCACTTCAACTTAGCCGACAACTTCTGTGTGTCTGGTCTAGCTAGTGACATACTTGTATTTTGTAGATTTTCCATAGTTATACCGATGCTAAATCTAAATTATACTTCTCCAGTATATCTCCTTCATACCGAGCATAAAACTCCGGATCAAAATTAGCTTTGCCCAGGTTCTTTAATACGAAATCTATATCTTGTTTTTCGGTCAGCCATTGGTGGAACACTTCATGCCTAAGCCTGATTCCAAACGTATTTATACCGTTTACTTCACCCGTACTTTGATTGTATTCTATCGTGATACATTTTGATTGGTCTTGATGCATCCAATGAAAGTGCCTGTTTTTTTCTAAAGGTGCAGGATTTACCCATCCGTAGGTTTGGTACTCTATATCCAAAAACTTAGCTGAGTTAAACCAATGACCCGGATTATATGCAGTTCTATTGCCACAAATAGTGTGTGCGAGCGTTTCTCCCATCATTCTACCCGTATACCAAACTGCTTCAATAGCTTTTCTCTTTCCAATTGGTTCCTG
>DNHN01000274.1 GCA_003485825.1 Bacteroidota bacterium
GTAGATCAAAATGCGGCTTTAACACCAGCTATTGTAAATGACTTCAACGGTAAACCGATCGGTTCTCCAGGTATTCCATTGGACAATACATTAGCTGTAAGCAATGATGGTATTATAATGAGTGCCATTAATACAAGTGTAAATATTTTGGATGCAGAAGGAAATTCTCTGAAATTCAGGTCACTCTCAGGAATGGTAGTCGGTCAACTCGGAATTTTAGATAGATTTTATGACCCTAAAGTGCTGTATGACCCCACTACAGACCGATTTATTCTTGTTTTCCTAGAAGGAAGCAATAGTGACGATACTCGAATAGTAGTTGGCTTTACTCAGACCAATGACCCGACCGGTCTTTGGAATTTTTATGCGATTAATGGTAATCCTAACGGAGGAGCTAAATGGAGTGATTACCCTATCATTGCGCACAATAAAGAAGACTTATATATCACCGTAAATATTCTTAGAGACAACGAGAGCTGGCAAGAGGGATTTGTACAGAGCGTGATATGGCAAGTAAACAAATCTTCTGGGTATGAGGGCGATACCACATTGACCCAAAATCTATATTCTGATATTATGTATAAGGGTGAGCCTGTTTGGAGTATTTGTCCAGCACAGCCTGCGTTAGATATGGATCATGATAATATGTACTTCCTGTCTGTACGTCCAGATGCATCGTCTAACGACACCTTGTTTCTTCACGAAATCACGAATACTACGACTTCTGGTCAGGGTACTCATACACTCACGGTACTAAAATCAGATGAAAAGTACGGTGTGCCTCCAAGTTCATTTCAACCTACTGAAGGGTTTAAGCTTCAGACAAATGACACCCGCGTACTTTCAGCGGCCCTTCACGAAGGGCAAATTCAGTATGTGCAGTCTACACTAGTGCCGGGTACTATAAGTTCTGGGATCTATCACGGTACAGTGTCAGATGTGGCTACTACTCCTACAGTCAGAGGTAGAATCATATCTTCATCTACGCAAGATTTTGCATATCCTTCTATTGCCTTTGCAGGGGAAACAGATAGAGAAAACTCTATGATGATGACTTTTTCGCATGTGGGTGAGGATGACTTCCCAGGTACGAGTGCTGTATTTTACAATTTTAAAGATGGGTTATACGATAACTACTCTCCAGTAGTGATGATAAAAGAAGGCGATAGCGTGATTAACTCATTCTTAGCCGACTCTATCGAACGGTGGGGAGATTACACGGATATTCAACCGCAGTATAACGATCGAGGTGCAGTTTGGCTCTGTGGTAGCTATGGAGATGCGGACAGACGAAATAATGTATGGATAGCTAAAGTAAGAGCGAATAATGCATTGCTTAGTGTCGAAGAAGTGTTTGTGTATCCTAATCCCTCTGATAATTTCATCAAAGTATCTACGGTGTTTGATAGAAATGAACTAGTGACTGTGTCTCTCACGGATCTAAATGGCAAGACGGTGAAAAGCACAACTGACCAGCGAGTGGAAACAGGCAAAGTAGAATTTCTGGTCGATGTATCTGGAATAGGAGCAGGTTACTATGTGCTTACAGTATCTTCTGCGTCTGGCGAAACACTGTTTAACAAAAAGGTAAGGATCGATTAAGTAATCTCTAATAGGAAGCGAGGGTTTCTCAGGAGGTACTTCTGACAAGTGTTAGTCGAACTCAGGTTTTTAATATAGCCCATACTCGGTCTCTAGGCTGCACGCAAATTGCCTCCGACGAAAAAAAACGCATACATTTGACCGCAATGAATAAAATCCTAGTCATGGGTAGTGGTAGTTGGGGAACTGCCTTAGTAAAAATTTTACTGGAGAGTGCAGACATGCACGTGGATTGGTGGGTACGTAGCCCAGAAATGGCAGAGCGGATCAACAGTGAAGGGAGGAACCCAAAGTACTTACGCAGTGTAAAACTAGATACCAATAGACTTACAGCGAGTAGCGATGTAAGCAAGCTTGTAGCAGATAATGATACTATTTTATTAGTGACACCGTCGGCGTTTGTATCTGATATACTGGACCAGGTGACCAAAGAGCAACTTGCAGGCAAAAAAATAATTTCTGCCATTAAAGGAGTAGAGCCCAATAGTCTGAAAGTAGTAGGAGAGTATCTCATAGAGCATAAAGGGGTGAATGAATCAGATTTTGGAGTTGTTACAGGTCCGTGCCACGCAGAGGAAGTAGCGCAAGAAAAACTAAGTTATCTCACCTTCGCCAGCACTAATAGTGTCTTCTGTGAGAAGATGTGCGCAGCACTGGACTGTGGCTATATAAAAGTAACACCGAGTGCAGATATATACGGTACAGAGATCAGTGCGGTATTGAAAAATGTATACGCTATAGCAGCGGGCATGTGTCACAGTATCGGATATGGAGATAATTTTCAGGCGGTTTTGGTGAGTAATGCTATACGTGAAATAAAGCGGTTTATAGCCGCTGTGCATCCTATAGATAGAGATGCAGATGATAGTGCTTACCTCGGAGATTTACTCGTTACAGCCTACTCTCAATACAGCA
>DNHN01000175.1 GCA_003485825.1 Bacteroidota bacterium
ACGAGTAAATCTGAGGTTTATCCTGAAGATATAGTGTTTTTATCCTTCCAAGAGTAATGCTGAGTAAAGTAGAAGCACGAAAGGGAACAAAAGCGGTTATTCTACACCACTAGCTTACAGCGAAGCCGTGTAATCTATAGTGGCTAGTGCGTCGTCTTGGTATCTCACTTTTTATTTCGGTATATTCGTAAAATAGAAAACTGTAAATACACAATTGATACACCTCTTTTTCATGTCGACTGCGATAATGCAGCTAAGTAAATGAAACGTCAAATGGCTAATGAGTGGTATAATTTAAAAAGTACAGTGACGGTGGTGAGGTAGAGTTTAAGCCAAAGTCTAAATCTAGGTCTAAGTTTAAGTCTAAGTTTTGTCGGAGACAAAACCTTAATGACCTTTCTTAGAAAGTATGGAGGATTCAAAGGCCAAGTCCCTTTTAACAGCTAACGTGAAATGAGTAGTGTAAGCACCTTAGTGTTAAATGTTAGTCTACAAATCCCTAGGGAGCAAATACCCTTGGTATGGAGTCACATGCTCACAGATGATGGGATTTATCTTGGCATATTTCACAGCAGTACGCCTATTGTTAAGCTTGATGAGTTGATCCGTTTCCACATCCAATCGCTTAAAGTATACCTGTCCATCCACCGTGTACTTTACTACCGTGAATCCGTACAGCGAGGCCTTGTAATCTATAGTGGCTAGCGCGTAGTCGTAGTGGTTTTTTAGGTGGTAGTATTCCCTATACTCATTGAGACCACTTATAGCGGCTAGAGATAGGATAAAACCCAGTACCAGTGAATATCCAATACGCGCCTCAAAATTAAAATCGATGTTGGTTTGTAGGGACTTGATGATGTACTTGGTATAGACCTCACTAGCGGCAAAGGTCATTCCGATAAACAGCAATCCTATGCCCACTATCACCAGTGTGCGATCAAAGCTTCCGTAGTGAAAAAAGTAGTGGCTATAGATGAGCTGCATACTCCAGAGTATCAGCAGCACGATGCCTATGTTTCGGTAAGGTTGAGGGAGCACCTTCAGGCTGCGCTCATAGTTGTATTTAATCTTGCGTTTACGCTCTAGTTTCGCCTTTTTTATCTTCGCACGCAGATCTGATCGAGTGGTTTTCTTTTTGGTGCTAGGAGTGGTCCGTGTACCAGACAGGCGCTGTATCTCTAAGAGGTAGGCGAGTTTTAGTTTTCGGTCGTAGGTATCTTTGGCTTCTTCTGAGCACGTGTGATCTTTTGCTACATTCAGTAAGCGCGTCATTTCCTCCGCATCGGGACTTTCGCTTACATCGGGATGGTATACTTTAATCAGTTTTTTATAGGCATCCTTAGCGTCTGATACGCTAGCGTATGTCTCTATACCGAGTATTTTATAGTAATTGATCACGGATTGTAGTTAACCTAAACAGTTTAAAAGTATTTTTGGCCCCAAGGTTGCTAATTAAGTTTAGTAACGGAAATTAAAAACGTCATTTTTCGTTGGAATAGTACAATGCGGTTTCTCTTAAGCATAATCATATCTCTGATAGCAATGCAGATGTATAGTCAGCAGGTCAGTCAGCGTGACATGGATTTTGGCAAAGTGAAGCTATGGAACAATCCTAGTTTTGAGGTGCAATACACCAACACCAGTGGACGCACACAGCTGTTTTTACCTATACGGTATAGCCCAGAGGTGGGAGTACGTGCTGCTCAACAGAAGCTTGCTCCCGGGGAGAGTACTACGCTTACTCTGACGTATTACACCGAGGACTTTGGGCGGTTTAGTAAGTCGGTAGCAGTCTATGTTAGCACACAGGATAATCCAATTACCTTTGAGTTAAAAGGGAATATCCTGAGTTTTCATCCAGATGCCTTCACGGTATGCCCTTCCGTAGAACCCGCAGATCAGCCAGCAGATAGAGGGTTTATACACACCATAAAAGTAGTGGATGCTTCCACTCGGTTACCACTAAAAGATTTTCAGATTGAGATAGTGACACGGTCCAGTAAAGAGAGTCTCTTCAGTGATAACTCTACCATTCAGCTGAGAAGGGATGTCCCGGGGTTTTATACCTTCAACGTAGATAAAGAGCACTACGAGATACAAAACGTAGATAAATATGTGAATAGAAGCTCCGTGGAAACGGTGATAGCCCTGGTTCCTGAAGAGGTAGTTAGTGACGAAAATACCGAGAACTTTGATTGGGATCCTGAGGATTCAGCTGAGCAAGTGATAGACATAGAGGAGCCGAATTTAGCACAGACAGAAAATGACAACGTACCTGTAGTAGAAGATTCACTGGATACGAATACTATAGAAGAGCAGGTAGATGAAGAAGTAGAGCGGTCTATGACTACAGAAGTAGCAGACACTGCGGACTATGACCAGAATGGTACCCTGAGTGAGAATAAATACGTTTTCAATCACATTATTTTTCTCATAGATGTGTCGAGCAGTATGAAGAAGGCGGATAAGCTTCCTCTTCTAAAGCAGAGCATGCTGCAGATGATTCAGGTGCTACGGCCAGAGGACAAGGTCAGCATTATTACCTATGGTACTACCGCCAATGTACAGGTAGAGGCTGTTTCAGGAGCAGATAAAGCACAGCTGACGAGTATCATTTACGCCTTGGTAGCACGAGGTCAGTCTTACGGTGCAGACGGAG
>DNHN01000100.1:0-160 GCA_003485825.1 Bacteroidota bacterium
ACAATTAGTTATTCACTTTATTGCAGCGTGTTGTAGTATTGTGGTTAAAATGAAACAAATACTCGTTAAATGCCTACTTATTCTTATGCCTGCCATATCCTTTGGGCAGTTAACGCAAGAAAAAGTAATCATTTTTGACCTCAAGGATGAAATAAATCCT
>DNHN01000100.1:231-2701 GCA_003485825.1 Bacteroidota bacterium
TACACATGAATACCTATGGAGGCTACGTGACAGATGCAGATAGCATTCGAACCACCCTACTCAATACCGACATCCCCGTGTATGTATTTATAGACAACAATGCCGCCAGTGCAGGTGCTCTAATTTCTCTTGCATGTGATAAAATATACATGCGAAAAGGTGCCAGTATAGGTGCCACTACTGTAGTAAATGGTGATGGGGCCAAAGCTCCTGACAAATACCAAAGCTATATGCGCAAGCAGATGAGAAGTACCGCTGAAAGTCAAGGATACGATACCTTAATAAATGGTACCGATACCACCTACACCTATAGACGTAATCCAGACATTGCAGAAGGTATGGTAGATGAGAGTATCGTAGTACCCGGTTTAGACGATAGCCTTAAGGTTATTACACTTACCACTGAAGAAGCAATAGAGTGGGGCTACTGCGAAGGAATCGCCGGTAGTATAGCTGAGATGCTTAAACTAAACGGTTTGGAAAATGCTACAAGAATCAAAGTAGTGCCGTCTACACTAGACAACCTTGTCTCGTTCTTAGCTAATCCAGCTCTTCGGTCTATATTCATTCTTTTGATGATAGGGGGAATATACTTCGAATTACAAACTCCTGGATTAGGATTTCCTATCGCAGCGGCTTTCATCGCAGCTGTAGCCTACTTCGCTCCGCTTTACCTGGACGGACTCGCTGCAAACTGGGAGATTCTTCTCTTCGTAATAGGCGTACTACTCATAGCCGCAGAGGTTTTCGTTATCCCTGGTTTTGGTATAGCTGGAGTGAGTGGCATACTGCTTACAATCACAGGGTTAGTGCTCAGTATGATCAATAATACTGATTTAGACTTTTCTCAAACACGCTCTGAGGATTGGAACAATGCACTAGCAAGTGTCTTCTTTGCGTTACTGGGACTAGCGGCTGTATTCTACTTCTTTGGAAGTAATATATTGAAATCAAAAGCCTTCCAGAAACTAGTACTCCAAGATACCATCGGCGGTAAAGTAAACATACAAACAGAGGGAGAAATAGATGATACTTTTATAACAAAAAAAGGTACTGCACACACTGCCTTAAGGCCTATGGGACAAGTTAAAATTGAAGAAAGGTTATACCAAGCCAAGACCTATGGTGAATTCGTAGATCAAGGTCAAACCATAGAAATAATTGCCATAGAAAACCACTACCTTGTAGTAAAAAGTATAGTATGAAAATAAAATTAACACTACTCCTACTCACATCCATTTTCACACACACAGCCTGTGCTCAGACCGAAGAAGTAAATCTGCAAATAGGTGATACACTGTACTTTGATGCCTGTGATGGAGATAACTATACCTATATCGATTATTACAAAAAGACGCGTTTCGAAAAAGACACCTTGGATACAGATACTATATCTGGGTGGAAATTTTACAATGCTTTTTTTGAAACTGGAGATTTTGATGTCACGCGGATGCCCTGCGAGTTGAAAGGACAGTACGGTATTATCAATCATATTATGCTAGCTACAATAGACGATACTGAAAAAATGGTAGTCATAGCCGTTATTGAAAAAGGTGTATCCATAGCGTATATTATAGAAGAATCTTTTAGCATTGGCGAGGTGGTCTACGCTCCTAAACTATGAAGATACTACTCTTAAGATTCAGCAGTATAGGAGACATCGTACTTACTACTCCCATCATACGATGCATCAAAAAGCAAATACCCCATGCAGAGGTCTATTATATTACGAAAGATAAGTTCACCTCACTCCTACAACATAATCCATACATAGATCATCTTTATGGTTTTGCAGACGGAGAAGAATCCCAAGCTATTCAGAAACTAAAAGGCCTATCCTTAGATCTTGTCATAGACTTGCATAAAAATACCCGAACCAAGCGTATAAAATCTCAGCTTGGAATACTATCCTACAGCTTCAATAAACTGAATATCCAAAAATGGTTGTTTGTCAATTTTAAGATTAACCTACTCCCTAAAAAGCACATTATAGATCGTTACTTTGACGCACTACTACCATTGAATGTAAAAAATGATAACGAAGGTGTTGATTTTTTCACTTCTCCTAATGCCCATAAATCACAAGCACTTGCAGACTTACCACAGGAGTATTACACACTGGCTGTTGGTGGTACTTATGCTACAAAACAGATTACAGCACCACTCATTTTAGCGTTATCTAAACGCTTAAACAGAAGTATCGTCCTGTTAGGAGGTGGCACGTCTGATGAACAAAAGGCCGCCACTGTTCTATCCCAAACCACTTCAAATAGCATCATCAACAAGGTAAATAAATTGACTATAGAAGAGTCTGCAATAGCTATAAAAAACTCTACAGGTTTATTCACAGGAGATACAGGACTAATGCATATAGCGTCTGCATATAAAGTACCGATTCACACTCTATGGGGCAACACCCACCCTGACTTTGGTATGTACGCTTATAGACCGCAAAATAAACTTGTCTATA
>DNHN01000001.1 GCA_003485825.1 Bacteroidota bacterium
ATTAGTGGAATACGCTATGGGGAGTAAATGTGTTGGCATCTCGTATACTGTCCCTAATTTTCAATGTACTGACCATCGTTCCTCTATATTTATTAGGTGAGCGATATATCGGTAAGCATGTAGGTCTTATAGCAAGTCTGCTCTTTCTATCTTCCTCATTTGGCTTATTTATAGCTCATGAGGCCAGAGTGTACAGTCTGATAGGTTTTTTAGCCACCACCTCTTCTCTCCTATTTTTAGGGCTTCAGCACAATCCAGAACGACTACGACAGCACCTGTTACTAGCTGTGGTGAATATGCTCATCTTCTATAGTCACTACTTAGGTGTATGGATTATTGTCGTACAAGTTTTGAGTTTGGTTTTAATTCCTCGTTTTCGCGCAGCGATAAACAGTAAATACATCTACCAATACTTAACTTTAGCGGTGCTGTGCATCCCACAACTGCCCACCATCTGGAACCGCTTAATGACTTCTGGAACGAATGGAACTTGGATCAGTAAAAGTGGAGGAATAGCTGATATTTATTATATGATCCTGAAGTATACGAATGCTCCTGTGATGGCCGTCGTATTCATACTACTGACCTTAGCTGCCGTAGTGTTTGCTCGAAAACAGCGAGATCAGCAAACTACCATCTATTACCTTACCTTTTGGCTTTGGGTCCCATTGACCATTTCTTTTCTGCTCTCTTATAAAACAGGATTCTTTTTAGACCGGTACTTTTACTTCGTTACTCCAGCGCTTTACCTACTAGGAGCGGCGTGTATTCACTTAATGCTACGTAAACAGAACACAGCAAAGTGGTTGGTATACGGACTCCTTTGCATAGGTATGTTTTCAGGCTCAAAACTACAGAGTAGTGAACTCCGCTACAGTGGGTATCACAAGGATGTAAGACCGTTAGCTACTTTAATGCAGGAATCTCAGAAGGAAGAAAATACAGCTATACTAGTTACTCCAGAATGGTTTACTAAGGATATCATCTATTACTACGATTTTGAACTCTTCACTACCTACTTTGATGAATTCAATGAGCAGGCAAAATTTAAAGCTCCACTAAGACAGCAACACATCTACTGTACCTCTGCACCGTTAATGACAGCGGAACTAGCGGATTATAATCAAATACTGATGATAGATGAGAACCAAGGCAATCTTCATATCACAGACGCTATTCTCACAGAATTAGAGAAGGAATTTGCTCAAGACACGGCTTATAGCTTAGAAACAAGAAGAATTTTCAAGTATACCAGAAAATGAGAGACATAGAAACAAGAGAAGACCTCGATACTATAATGCGTTCATTTTACGAAAATTTACTCGCTGATGATAGCATCAACTACCTATTTACGGATGTAGCTAAAGTAAACCTCGAGGAGCACTTCCCTATTTTAATAGACTTTTGGCACAGTATGTTGTTTGGCTCGCAGACTTATAAAGCCAATGCCATGCAGCCTCATATAGACTTAGCCCGAAAGAGTAAACTAACCAAGAATCACTTTAAAACCTGGCTAGGATACCTCTTTGAAAGTATAGACGCGCATCACGAAGGAATCCTAGCGCATACCATGAAAGCCCGTGCTCAGAATATAGCTGGACTAATGGAGCATAAAGTGGGAGCTAATTAACATGGATAATTACAATCAATCTTTCGCTAAGACCGTTTTTAAGCAGAAAACACTTTACCCAGAATATGAAGTGTGTTCTTTTGAAGAATGTGATTTCACAGGACTAGACTTTAGAGATATTCACTTTGAAGAATGCACGTTTACTAACTGTAATTTCACAGAGGTTAAAATCAACAATACCGCTTTTAAACAAGTGCAATTCGCTGGATGTAAGATGATTGGAATTCAATTTACCAACTGCAACCCGTTTTTACTTGAAATGAATTTTGATAAATGTCTATTGGATTATGCTTCATTCTACCAACTAAACATAAGCAACAGTAAGATAGAAGATTGTTCTCTAAAGGACGTAGATTTTGTGGAGGCTAAGCTACACAAGTCTAGTTTTACAGGCAGTGATTTGTACAATGCTACTTTTCAGCAGACAGACTTGACTCAGTGCAATTTTCGTGGAGCGAAAAACTACAGTATGGATCCCAGCATCAACAAAATCAAAGGAGCGATTTTTTCTAAGGATGAAGTGTTTGGCCTGTTGGTAAAGTATGGGATAAAGATTGTGGTTTAGTTCTCGATACAAAAACATCAGAGATGTTTTCACTCGAACTGACAACACACTCGATACAAAAACATCTGCAATGTTTTCACTCAAACCGACATCCGAATATCAATCCATCTTCCCCTCACTCCACTTAAATAGAGCTAAATCATACTTAATGGGGTCCACAGGGTCTAACACGAGTAAATTATTGGACAATTCTTCTACCGCCTTCCAGTCTTGCTGCTTACGCGTAAGTAATCCAAAATGGAATGCTGCTCGCTGCACGTGTACATCGAGAGGGCACTTTAGCTTAGACGGTTTTATAGAGTGCCAAATGCCGAAGTCTAGGGTGTTGATGGTTCTTGGTGTGGAGAGAAGGTCAGGGTCACATTGAGCGGAGTCGAAATGTCGACTCTGATCTAGCTCGGCACCAGCTCCTTGCTCTTCTGCTCTCAATTCGTTCACCCTTTTACTCCGCTCAGGATGACGAATCACCTGACGATCAGAATGACTGTTTCCCCTTACCATCCATCTAAGATACATATTCAGCCGCTTGGCAGATGAATTTTTAGCTGGATTAGCGATGTGTTTTCTGGTACGATCGGGTGCAAAGTCAAAGGCAAAGAAGGATTGATGGAAGCTAGAAATCTTATCCTTCATGGTATCTCCTACAAAATGGTCCTCTAACGACTTACCGGCTGTATACCAGTGTTTTAGTACTTCTATAAAATAGAGTACATCCGTAGAGTTGAATGTGCGGTGAACAAACTTCTCGAATTGCTTTAACTCCGTATCTGAATGCTCCACGATAAAACGGTGTGGCTCCTCTCCCATCCAGTACATCAGTTTATTGGCATTATTGATGATCGTCTTCCGCTGTCCCCAAGCCAGTATCGCAGCAAAGAATGCAGAGATTTCTATGTCTTCTTTGGTAGTAAATCGATGCGGAATACTGATAGGATCATTATCTATAAAATCCTGCGGATTAAGGTTTTGGAGGATGGTATCGAGTTGGGATTTGACTTTGGTGATGTTCATTTTACAACTTAGTCCAGTTCTCAATTATTATCCCGTCTAAATTCTTAAAATGTTTTTCATTATTGGTAACTAAAACCATATTATTAGCTAGTAAATAAGTACTCAAAAGTCTTCAACTACTCTATTCGTAGATCCAGAATCTTTATTATCTTTCAAGATTTCTTCCGCACTTTCATCACCATTCCAAGCACCAAATAAATTGTCAGGCTGATTTGGTTTTTTATCCATAAACTTTTTTAGCTTGTCTATGAGCGACTGCTTTGTAGAATCCCTAAGTGTCTGTAATAACCGAAAATAGGACTCTAGGAGTGATGACTTAAATTCTAATGATTTCATCTCTTACAAATATACTATTTATCGTTTTACTGCTAAAACTTGCAGCTTTTAGGTTTTCTATTCAATTTATCAATATACCGCAATTAGTCTTAAACTTATTTTTTAACTTAAACTTCTACCCCTCAA
>DNHN01000248.1 GCA_003485825.1 Bacteroidota bacterium
AGATTCCAGTCAGTAGTCTTGTCCTGCGGGCCGCAAGCAGATAGTAGCACAGTAGCCAATAGTATGTAGTGCAATCTCATCATTTTACGGCACTAATTTGCTCTTTAAAAATAGCTTCTATCCCAGCAAAATCATTCTCGCTAACGCTCTTCTTACCATACCATGTATACTCAAAAAGGTAGGAAACTTTTAAGAATTGGGTGCTCCGATCTGTGTCCTTAATCTCACGCAAGTAATCACTGTTAGTTTTTTCTCTATGATACACCAATACTTTGTTTTCCTCCAGTTTTTCAAGATACAATAGAAAATAGTATCGAATTGCGTAGGTGTAATTCTTATTGTTTTTAGCGTCTTGTATGAGGAATGTTAAACTCTCTTTGTCAATCTCTTCTTCCAAGTCTTCCGTAGACTGACGCACTGAACTCGAATCTACAGTCTTTAGGCTATTCTTTTTAGCATACTGAAAATCAGAGATTATGCGGTAAAGTATATACAGCAGGAAGAGTCCTGCGAGTATTAATATTAGTTTAAATAACAGACCTAGGCCTCCAGTGATGTCTACACTTTTAGTGGGACGCGGTTTACGCACTGGTGGTTGATAGTCATTGTAGTCAAAGGCACGTCCTCTGTATCGGGACTTTAGGCCTGAGTTTTCTGTAGCCACTGGAGTAGCATATTCATTGGTAACTACTTCTTGTTTTTGATCCAATCGTAGCTCATCCTTATATGCTTCATCACTCTGAGCTATGCCCCCCACAGCTATGAAAAGAACAGCATATAGATATGTTCTCCTCAGACGATTACTCCTCATTTAACATCTCGTGGAATGTGTGAACTTCTGGTCTACGTGCATTGTGTTTTACGGGGTAAACTAAGTAGTAATAGCTGATAAGTGCTAGTGTGCTGAATATGATGGCTAGTGCCAGTGCATTTGGCATGTCATTGTACAACTGGGTGACAAATCCTTCTAATAGCCCAGCGGCTATAGTAAACGGTATAGTACTCATCACGATTATAAGCGAGTCCTTGCCACTTTGCATAAAAGCTTGTCTACGTGTGAGTGATCCTGGGAATAACCAAGCTAGGCCCAGTATGAAACCAGCTGCTGATTCTATAACCATTCCGAAAATTTCCATAGCTCCGTGTATCCATATAGCAGTGAGAGATGTGCCGAGGACATCTGCTTTGTGAAACATAGTGAGAAAGGCTCCCAGCATCATGCTATTGGAGAACAGAAGTTTGAGTGTGCCTATTCCGAGGGTGATTCCACTGATATACATCAACAGCCCTACACGTATATTATTAATAGTGATGCCTAAAAAACTTCCAATGTCTCCTAAAGCGGTATAGTTGGTATATATAGCAGCAGGGTCTCCATTGGCTATGTTTTCCATAGTGGTGTCCACATAGTTATCTCCCAATATAGAACGTATGAACGCCTCGTCATAGAGTGCGGAGATAGTACCAATACTAAAGAGCAGAATGAATACTGCAAAAGTGAAATAGATGTATTTTCTGTATTTATAAGTAATGACGGGTATGTCTTCTTTCCAAAAGTGCGCAATACTTCCATAGGCAGTTTTGGGTTTTACCATGCGCAGATACGCATTGGTAGATAAGGCGTTTAGGTATACATTTACCTTACTCTTAGGGTAGTAGGTCTGTGCATAGGCTAAGTCATTATTCAATTGTACAAAAAGATCAGACAGTCTATCGGGCTGCAGAGGCTTCTTGTGGTAAAGATAATTTTCGAACTCTAACCATTTCGCTTTATTTTGCTTTATGAATGAAACTTCTCTCAATTAACGGTTTTCATTGATACATTGATATGGCAAAGTTAAACGTAAAAACAAATTTTAATACGAAGCTTTCATTTGATACGGATACTTTAGGTAAAAGAATAGTAGCATACTTCTTGGATCTGATTATTATGGTCATTTATGCCTTGATAGTAGTGTATATATTTAGTCAGTTTGATTTAGATATATCCGATGAATTGGAGCAAGATAGTGGGCGCATTTCTTGGGGACTAATATCTATACTGACATTGCCCATACTGTTTTACACTTTAATAAGTGAGACACTGTCAGGAGGTTACACCATTGGTAAATTTTTAGTAAAACTCAAGGTAGTTAAGATAGACGGTTTCCAACCCAGCTTTGTTGAGTTTTTTGTGCGTTGGATTTTTAGAATGGTAGATATTTACTTTATTACTATTATAGCAATTAGCTTTGGGAGTTTTGTAGGTCAATTTGTGTCCATTTACATGCTTGGATTAGTGGCCATAATCACCATAGCTAGAAATAAAAGAGGACAGCGTATAGGTGACCTAGTAGCAGGTACAGCAGTGATACGGTCCAAAGTGAAACAAAGTATTAATATTACGATACTGAAAGAAGTTTCAGATGACTATGTGCCTCAGTATAGCCAGGTACTCAAACTCAGTGATAATGATGCCCGTATCATCAAAGAAACCTATGAAAACGCCATAAAAGTAAATGACACTCAGCTTATCAATAAGTTGGTAGCTAAATTAGAGTCCGTGATGAATGTAAAAAATGCTACTTCTTCTAAATTGTTTATTTCTACTGTGCTCAAGGATTTCAACTACTACACACAGAATATGTAGTAGCCTTGCTGCCAAGATTACTTCTTAGTTAGTTCAAATAAGTCTTTCCTTCTGTCTTTTAGATTTTTAACTGCACCAAACTGGTGTAACTCTCTCAAAAGATCGATGTCTACATCTGCTATGAGTATCATTTCCGTATTTGGGGTAGCCTCGGCTTTTATCCCATTACTTGGGAAGGAGAAATCACACGGAGTGAATACCATACTCTGCGCATATTGAATATCCATGTTTTGCACATTGGGCAAATTACCTCCACTTCCAGCGATGGCTACATAGCACTCATTTTCTATCGCTCTAGCCTGAGAGCAATGACGTACTCGGGAGTATCCGTTTTGAGTATCGGTAAGGAAAGGTACGAAGAGTATATCCATACCATCATCTGCAAGGAGTCTGCTTAACTCCGGGAACTCAGAGTCATAGCAAATCAGTATCCCTATTTTGCCACAGCTGTATCAAAGGTTTCTATTTTAGATCCGCCTTGCATTCCCCAAACTTTGGCTTCATCTGGAGTCACATGTAGTTTTTCGTAGCGCTCCACAGAACCATCTCGCTTGCATAAGTAGCCTACGTTATACAAAAGTTCGTCTCGTAGTTCAGGCATACTCCCACTTATGATATTAATGTTATATGAGATGGCTAGCTCAGAAAATTTCTGGACTATTTCAGGAGTAAATTTAGCTAATTCGCGTATAGCATCAGAAGTACTCATGTGGTTATTCTCAGCCATAAGCGGAGCATTAAAAAACTCGGGGAATAAGGCAAAATCACATCGATACCCTGATACAGAATCTACGAAATACTCTACCTGTTGCATGAGTTCTTCTAATGTATTATAGGGTCTCATCTGCCACTGTACCAGCCCTAGTCTTACGATACTTTTCTTAGTCTCGGCTTTCTTTTGCGGTTTTTGGTAATATATATTGTCCCACTCTAATAGGACAGCAAATTCTCCAGACTCTTTATCTCCATCGAGGTATCCTTTCAGAATTTTAGCTGGGTGAAAATCATTGGATATTTGGAAGTTGAGTACAGGGTCATTAATCTCCTTTCGCTTTACCTTTTCTATATACTCTTTTGGAGTCATCTCACTAGCATATTTATGGTAGTTTGGGATACGTCCACCAAAGGCTATACCTTCTAAGTTTAAGCGTTCTACGAGTTCTTTTCTGTAATCATATAATCTGCGACCTAATCTAAGTCCTCGGTATTTTGGAGCTATGAAAATATCGATACCGTAGAGCACGTCTCCGTCTGCAGTATGAGTATTAAATGTGAAGTTGCCAGTGATGTCCGTATAGGTGTGCTCATCTTCAAATTGGTCATAATCTACAATGAGGGACAATGCGCAACCTGCAAATTCTCCATTTATTTTATGACCACCTGCCCTTCAGGAAACAGTTTAATGAGCGTCGTAATATGTTCTTCGCTCCATATGGATCCCGGCATGCCACTGTACGAGTCTTGCATAGTGGATTCAAGTTCCTTATAGTCACTTATAGTTAAGTACTTAAGTTCGATGTTTTCGATATCGTGTATCATCTTAATTGACTATCAAAAGTATTGTGTTTTATAGATTAGTGACGCAAAAATATTTTATGTATGTCAATTGCACTGTTGTTCTTCGTAATCATTGTGATTTTTTAACTTTCTTTGAAACCAATGCCTGATACACTAATCAAACAAAATAAAGAACTCAATATTTGGGAGGCTCTAATCCCAGTTTATGCCCTAGTGGCTATGCTGGCATACAATGTATTCGTATTTCAAGATGATGCTATCAGTGGAAGTAACCAGTTCGTCTTGCTCTTAGGAGCAGCAGTTGCTGTAGTGGTAGGGCATTTTAATAAAGTGAGTTTTGATACAATGATGGATAATGTGGGTAGTAACCTGAAGTCTGTAAGTGGCGCCATTCTCATATTATTACTCGTCGGTTCTCTGGCAGCAGCTTGGCTTATTAGTGGTATTATTCCTGCCATGATTTTCTATGGGATTAAGCTCATTAATCCAACTGTATTTTTACCTACGGCGGTTGTGATAAGTGCATTGATATCTATAGCCACAGGTAGTTCGTGGACTACGAGTGCTACTATTGGTATAGCATTGGTAGCGATAGGTAAAGCGATAGGATTACCAGCAGGCATGGTAGCTGGAGCAGTTATTAGTGGAGCTTATTTTGGAGATAAGATGAGTCCGTTGAGTGATACTACTAACCTTGCGGCTGCTATGGCAGGTACTCAGTTATTTACCCATATAAAGTACATGGCGTATACTACAGTGCCTACTATTGTTATTACACTGATTGTGTTTTCTGTATTCAGTTTTACGTATGATGTAGGAGATGTAGAAGGTACAGAGGTGTTACTCTCGGCTATCACAGAAAAGTTTAGGATAACACCTTGGCTTTTCGTGGTTCCACTAGCTGTAATCGCTTTAATAGTAAAAAAAGTCCAGCCGCTGATAGCATTACTAGCAGGTACGCTGTTGGGTTGTGTCGCCGCTATATTCTTCCAGCCAGAGTTGGTGTGGGGTTCAGGAGCTGCTATATATAAGCAGTTGATGTCTGCTATCACTACAGGTGTAAGTATAGAAACTACGAATGCCTCGCTCAATGATCTATTTAGTTCGGGGGGAATGAGTGGAATGCTCGGAACGGTATGGCTGATTATATGTGCTATGGTATTTGGTGGAGTGATGGAGGCTATAGGTGCTTTGGCGCGCATTAGTCAAGCGCTACTGAGTTTAGCGAATACGGTGTTTGGCCTATTTGCCAGTACTGTAGCTAGTTGCTTAGCGCTAAATGTGACAGCTAGTGATCAGTATTTGGCAATTGTAGTGCCAGGTAAAATGTTTGAAAAAGCATATAAAGATAAAGGTTTAGCTCCCGAAAATCTAAGTAGAACATTAGAAGATAGTGGCACAGTTACATCTGCACTTATCCCTTGGAATACATGCGGGGCTTACCAAAGTGGTGTATTAGGGGTAGATGTAAGCGAGTATTTTGTTTACGCTATTTTTAATTATCTGAGTCCTTTTATGACTTTGCTCTTTGCTGCATTTAAAATTAAGATTGCAGACTTGAAAGAGAGCATAGCCTATGAGTAGCCTATTTTAAGTGTTTACTCTTATTGTACGAAGGATGTATTGGTGTTAACACATCGTAATGCTATTCATTTGAATAGACCGCCCGTGTTTTAGAAAAGGAAATTAGAAAAGTTCTTCTAGCTCCAACTTGTAATCGTACTGTAAGTCTTCGTGCATTTTACCGATTGTCTTTTCTGCTAGTCCAAGCTGTCGTTCAAACATATTGGTGAGTACCGTATTGTTCAAATACGACGGTTTCATTTTTTTTAATTTTCGGCAGAAATGAATGAGTAAGGCTGTTTCTGTTTCTGGTTTTTTAGAGAATTTAATGTACTTCTTAATCGTTCGTAAAATCTTGCGTACGCTCTTCTTTATGAAATAGTAATTCTGTTGATTGATGTATTCAAACTGTTCGTCTATGTACTCTTTTACCACTTCAATATAGCCATCTTCGTTTCCTGCTTCAAATAGTAAATAGGTCAATAATTCTTTATTCTCGACCTTGTACTTTCCTACACGCAGTACTATCTCTACGAGATCCTCTTGACTGAGGTGCTGCAGTTCTTTTTTTATTCTAGTGATGGGTACTGCTTTCATCTTCTTACAAGTTTAATAATTAAGAGTAAAACCAGAAACGGCAGACCAATCCAAATCAATTCACTTTTGATGACTTCCAATCCCCATTCACTAAAGAATTTTTTAAACCCCATAGGGGAGACTTGTATGGGTGTCCAAGGTAGAAAGTACCTTGAATTTTCAAACGGTGAAAAAAACGCCACGCCACGACCACCATTCGTCATCGCATCTAAGATACTGTGAGAAGCGGTGCACAGTGTGAAGTAAAGTGCAAGCGTGGGCCTCTTGAATTTATAAAACACAAAGGCTATCAAGCTGCCAAAGAGTGCTGCAAAGAAGAAGGAGTGCGTAAATCCACGATGTCCCCAAAAAGAATCATACGGAATCCCAAAATTGAACCCCAAGACATCCGCATCTGGCGCTATAGAGCAAAGTATGCCCAGAATCCAAAACTTTGGTTTTCTAAGCTCCTCAGAAAAAGTCTTGCCCAACGCTAGGGCAGCTAAGCTGTGTCCGAATATAGATGCCACGAGTCTTAAAACTTAGGAATACTAGCTAGATAGAGTTTCTCAACTTTTTCTCTGGCCCAAGGCGTACGCCTGAGAAATTTCAGACTGCTACCAATACTTGGGTTGCTGAGAAAACAGTTGATAGCGATTCGCTCTCCAAGTCCGTCCCAGCCATAGAACGAAACTAGAAATTCAAGTACTTCTTTTAGCTTCATGCCATGGAGTGGATTGTTGGGTTGGTCTTGTTGGTTGTCTTCGTTTCGCTTCACTAGGGTCAAATTTAGGATTTTTTGTTCTCTTGAGTGTTTTGAATTTGTCTGAAGTCAGAATGTATCGCAGAATGTGTTGTCCCCTTGAGTGTTTTGGACTTTTTAAAAGTCAGAATGCATCGGAGATCATTTTGTCCTCTTGAGTGTTTTAATTTTCACTAAAATTAAAATGTATCGAAAGGGCATAAAAAAAGTCTCGCCGAAGCGAGACTTTCAATTGTAAAAACTTTATTAGTAAATGTTTATACTAAGTCTACATTTACTGCACTTGGGCCTTTTTGACCGTCTTCTACATCGTAGCTTACTTGGTCTCCCTCGTTGATTCTAGTTCTAGTACCTGTTTTGTGTACAAATACATCTTTACTTCCGTCTTCTGGTGTGATAAAACCGAAGCCTTTCTCATCGTTGAAGAATTTTACTGTTCCT
>DNHN01000261.1 GCA_003485825.1 Bacteroidota bacterium
ATAAGGACAGTATTAGATTTCTCATACTCCAAACATAACACAAAAAAGGCCAGTATTTCTACTCACCTTTTTTAGGTATTCTAGGTTCGTGTCTCAACGAACACATCGTTCTAGTTCGTGAAGACACAAACACATTCTACATTAGTGTTTTTCATACCGTATTACATATAGAAGAAAAAGGTTCATTTTGGCACTTTGAAACATGAACCCATTTAACCGTAGCTATAACCTAACCCCAACCTAACTTCGTACTGACTTGGTAGGGCATCCAATGAAAAAGAAGTTTCTTTCTGCTGGTCTGACGAAAATGCTGGGTTCTCTACTTTCTGCATTTCATACCTGAACGTAACCCCATTGAAGGGAACGTTGAAGTCCAAGTACCAATTTTCATTTAGACTATAGTTAAGCCTAGGAATAAGCTGAATACTCAGATCTAAATTTGAATTCTGCCTGGGGAACACATTAGAAACAAATGGCAGATGTTTTATAGTATAGTAGGAAGTAGAAGCACCTAATCCTAACTCCACATTGAACTTGCTTTCTTCTTGGAATATGGGAAGAGAATAGCTGAACTCATAACGTAGACCAAGTATAAATTCATTAGAATTATTTCCTTCAGTAGGAATTATACTCCCTCCCACAGCAACTTCGGTTAGACTTTCTTTTCGCTCCCAGTCTAGTCCAGTTAGCGATAATTCGTGCGAGGTCTTAGGTGAAACCTGCCATTTAATTCCCGGAAGCAGACTGAGTTTGGTATCCTGAAATGACCGAATGCGTATGTGTTTTGCCCATTATCAATTGAAGAGACACCTGAGCTGTGCTGCACTTGACTATAGACCTTGAGAGAAAACGTGCGAGAGTATTGAGCATTAGCCGAAAACGAAATTAGCAAGAGTGCGCTGAATAGAGTTTTTTTCATGATTTATTCATGGATAACGATTAGTTCGCGAACAATAGTATTGTCACTTTTTGGCAGGTCCTAACGTGATAGTGCTGCACTCGAAGCATAACATAAAAAAGGCGAGAAAAATTCTCGCCTTTTTTATATTCTCCGTTGATTTTAGTTGACGCCGTTCACATTTCTCACTTCAATTTTGCCCAGATTTCGACTCCGCTCAATCTGACAAAATCTAGAAACAATACTTATTCTCCTTGATCAACTCGGCTGCCACTTGCTTACGCAGTGAGATGGTATCCGTCATAGGGTACTTAGTAAATCGCTTTACACCCATATGCATCATTACGAGCATATCATCCTTAGCAAATGCCGCTAGTGCGTGCTTACCTGCTAAGTAAGTGCGTTCCATGGCATCATTTACATAGCATTTGGTCATTGCTATTTGAAGCGTCGTAGCTACTTCACCTTGCTGTGCTATGAGTTTCTCTGTTCTGAGTACTGTACTCTCTGCAGTAAATACATCGAGTGCCATATCTGCTAGATTCATGAGGATCTCCTGCTGCTTCTCTAGCTCCATCATATACTTCTGTGCCGCTGCTCCAGCTGCCATTAGTATGGCTTTTTTAGCTTGGCGTACTGCTTTTCTCTCTTCGTACAATGCAGATCCATCTCCTTCATCTCCAAAATCCGGAATCTCCATCAGCTCTTCCTGTATTTTCATTGCAGGGCCCATGAGGTCAAGTTCGCCCTTCAACGCTTTTTTCATTAATTGGCCCACGGCCAACATTCTATTGATCTCATTGGTTCCTTCAAAGATTCTATTGATACGAGCATCTCTGTACATACTAGCTACGGGGAATTCTTCTGAATATCCTGTTCCTCCAAAAATTTGAACAGCTTCGTCTACCACATAATCAAGTGTTTCCGAACCTAATATCTTGAGCAGTGCACACTCTATGCTGTATTCCTCAGCGGCAATTAATTTACCTTCTACTTTGGTTTTTCCTTCTGCTACTAACTCTGCTATTCTATCATTAATTAATCCTGAAACTCTATAGGTAGCACTGTCTGTAGCATAGGTTTTGATGGCCATTTCCGCTAGTTTGTGCTGTATCGCACCGAAACTGCTAATAGGCACTCCAAACTGATTCCTTTCATTCGCATAGTTTATCGCTACATCTATGCTTCGTTTGCTACCTCCCATTACCATAGCACATAGCTTATATCGGCCTATGTTGAGTACATTGAAGGCTATTTTATGCCCTTTCCCTATCTCACCTAGCAGATTATCTTTTGGAATACGCACATCGTCAAAGAATACCTGACGCGTACTACTTCCTTTTATACCCAGTTTTACTTCTTCATCTCCAAGACTTAGTCCTGGGGTTCCTTTTTCTACTAAAAACCCAGTGAATTTATCGCCATCTACTTGAGCAAATACCGTAAATATGTCAGCGAAACCTGCATTGGTAATCCACATTTTAGCCCCGTTGATTACCCACTCGTCGCCATCTAAAACAGCCTTTGATTTAGCTGAAAGTGCATCACTTCCGCTATCTGGCTCTGTAAGGCAATACGCAGCCTTAATACTGCCATCACCTAATCCTGGTAAATATTTTTTCTTTTGAGCGTCTGTGCCATAGTATAAGATAGGGAGCGTGCCAATTCCCATATGTGCAGCTAGTGCCACACTGAAACTTTGGCTTTTACCCAGTTCCTCGCTCAAAACTGATTCTGTATTAAAATCTACAGACATACCACCATACTCCTCTGGCAATGCAGCCCCAAGTATACCAAGTTCTGCTGCTTTCTCCATAAGTTGAGGAATGAGATCAGGATTCTCTGTCTGCTTATCTATTTTAGCACGCAGATGATGGACTTCTTTCTCCAAAAAATCACGTGTCATCTCTCTGAACATTTTCTGTTCTTCATTGATTTCCTCTGGAATGAATGTACTCTGTGCGTCTTGTTCCTTAATAAGGAATTCTCCGCCGGCTATTTTTTTGTTGCTCATATCTTTATTCGTATTGAGGCAATGAGACCTGAGTATTGAAACTCACTCGCAGCACCTCTATTATTTCTTTATTAATTCTTCCTTTATTGCAGTATCAAAATATGAATGGACCATATAAGCAGTCTCACATCTCAATACTAACTACTCTTTATCCCTTACAACCGTTCCACGATTGCCGCTATCCCTTGTCCGCCACCAATACACGCAGTTACCATACCGTATTTTTGGTTTCTAAGTTTCATTTCTTCTA
>DNHN01000176.1 GCA_003485825.1 Bacteroidota bacterium
GCAATTTTATCTCCGGTAAGCACATTTCCACTGATGATGCGAACATTCTCTTGTTTCAGATTACCATCAACAAGTGTATTAACTGCAGCTCCAAGACGTGTTTTATAATATGCAGGAGTTTTAAATTCTGAACCTGCCACTACTATAGTTTGCTCAAGGTTTAAGGTTCCAGTAGCAAAGAATTTCCCTATGAATGCAACGTGTTGTGGCTTCACCGTCCAAACAACATCTCCTTTATTGATAGGATCTATTTTATTTATCTGAACACCAACTAAACCACTTGGGTGAGGTCCATCGATCGTATTTATCTCAACACCACTTACTTGAGCATACACCTCTTTACTCTTTTTAGCGTGAAGATTCAAGTGAACTGCTCCATCGGTAAGTTTCTTAAGTATTTCAAAACCTACCTTGAGATTAGCTTCTTCACCTTTAAGTGTAATATCTAAGTCTGCTGCGAGAGGGGCTGAATCAAAACCAGAAACGTGAATAGCCTTTGGCTCCACGTCTGTATCTGCTAAAACTCCAAAAGGACGCTGAACAATAAATGGCCACAAACCAGCTTCGAGCATCAAGTCTTTTACTTCTTGTCTAGACTTAGTCGCATAACCGGACGTGTCAAAAGACTTGTAACTCACCTCTGAGTCAGCAAGTATTTTAACCTCTATGATAGCTCTTCTATCTCCTCTAACGATTTCGGCAACTTCACCACTTACGGGTGAAGTAAAACAAATACTGCTGTTGCCCTTGTCTGTAAATAAACAATCTCCCGCTTTTACCTCATCACCTTGCTTTACATTAAGCTTTGGTATGAGGCCTTTAAAATCCTTCGGCTTTACAGCAAAGGTTGCAGGGGAGTCTACGCTGTAGACATTATTTTCCGGTTGCCCTTCTAACGCTATGTCTAAACCGCGTTTAATTTTTACATTTTTACCCATGAAATGCTCTATAAATTTAGCTGCAAATGTATGATTTTGGTTAAACAATAAACACGCCTAATGTAAGAATTGTCTGACACTTGTTTGACTCCAATATTTTTGTTTAAAAACTAAGTAAAATAAAGGGGTTTCGCCTTATTTAGAGCAAATACAAATAACTAATTAGCAATTGATTTCGGATCTTGTTTTTGTACACCCACAAAAAGGTACAAGAGCGCGATTAAACTCATTAAGGCAACTCCTAAAAACACGAAGGTGAAATTGGCAAAAATATTGTTGTAAATAGCTGCAGACACCACTGCACCAATTGTTATCCCCGCCTCAAGAGCAATAAACAGTGTTGCCATAGCTCTTCCAGCTCGTATACCATTGGCAACATCTACCGCCCAAGCAAATAATGCAGGAGAATTGATTCCGGAAGCAAGTCCCGAAAAAATAGCGGATAAGTAGAATAACTCTTCTTGACGAAACATTAGAAGAACAGCTGCAATGACCCAAAAACTAGTCCCTATTTTACAGCTATAAATTCTACCCTTGATGTCTGATAACTTACTGGTAAACAATCTAGTGAATATAGTAGAAACAGTCATTATCGATATAAATAGCCCCTTATTTTCAATTCCTAACCCCACAGAATAATCTGGAATTAAGGTAATTATAGCACCAAACATGGCAACAGTAAGCAGCATAAGTAACGCTGGTTCCTTCGCTCTACTATCCCAAAGGTCCTCTTTTTCTAATTTAAAGTATGCTAATTTTAACGGTTTGGTTTTTGGCAAGCTCTCCTTCATTGTCAGAATAAAAACAACAGAAAGAAATGCCAAAATACCTGATAGATAAAACATATTGTTAAGCCCTAGGTTTCTCATAATAATGCTACTCATGGCGTAGCCGCTCATCATACCTATATTATTCATAATACCTATAAGTCCCATTGCCTCGCCACGTCTATCTGCAGGTATAATATCAGCCAAATAAGCCACAGAACCCGTCGGCATGAAACCCGTACTCAACCCATGAAAGAAACGTAGGAATAAGAACCCAAACACAAATGTGAACAATGGATAGAGTAGTGACATAGCTATACATACTACACCTCCGAAGATCATTATAGGCTTACGTCCTATGATATCTGCCAACTTTCCACTAATCGGCCTAGATAGTCCAGCTGCAATTGTAAATAGACCTATCGTCCAACCCTTATAATCTTCTCCCCCTAAAGATGTGATATAGTCTGGCAACTCGGGTATGAGTATGGTAAAACTAAAAAAGAATAGTAATGTACTCAGACAGAGCAACCAAAACTGTATAGGATATTTTTTTAACAATAACTTGTATGTGACTGACTTGACACTAAAAAAGGAGTTCGAATACACGAACTCCTTTTTGTATGAAAGCGCAAAATAACTAGCTCTAGCTATTTTCTACTTTTAATAAAATCTTCAATCTCCGGAACTTTATCAAAAGATTTTCCATTCCAAAAACCTAAAAATTCAACCTGTTGAGGAGATCTAGCTACAAGTTGCTTTATCTCTGGTATGGTATCCTTACTAATTAGGACATTTGTTTTCTGATAATTCATGGAATTGCTCACTTTCACTGTAACATAGTAAGCTGGTCTTTTTACCACCGGTTTAGTAGGCGGCCGGCCCATCTTTTTCTTTTCTTCTGGTTTATCTTTTTTCTTTCTTCCCATTATATCTATTCCTACGTGAAACGCTGCAAACATATCAAAGTTTGCGAAAAATCAAATTTTTATTGGTCTAAGAATTTCTTAGTTAGTCGTTATGATACTTTTCTCCTTTCAATAAAGTGAAGCCTCTATAGAGCTGTTCTAAGAAAACTGTGCGCACCATGTGGTGCGGAAAAGTAAGACTAGACAGGCTCCATTTACCATCAGATCGGTCAGATACGGCTTGAG
>DNHN01000239.1 GCA_003485825.1 Bacteroidota bacterium
AGAAAATCCTGATGATATATGTAAATATGCATGGGAACCATTAGAATACTGTAGTAATAAGTATATCCTAGATGCAATTGATGGATTAGCTCATTATATTCAGAATAATTTTGAAAAGCTTTAAACTAAAAGCCTCAAATCTTTGTTAAACTGCAGGAATAATTGTATCTTTACAAGCTCTCAATAGCCAGAGAACCAATCATTTACTTACTTAAAACAATCATTTTATGGCACATAGAATCGGTATCGTTGGTGGCCCCAACACTGGGAAATCTTTCTCCAGACGTAATCTTAAAAATGGGTCGGAGGCATTCGTTTTGTCTCCCTCTCAAAAAGTTTTACATCTATATGATAAAGATGGAGACCCAGTAAAACGGCTCAACGTTAGTACACAAAAATCACCTAGTATGGAAGCCTTACTAGAAGCGATGAAAGTCTCTAACAGACATTCAGTAGTATTAAACCTTATGCGTAAAAACGTTCCCGCCAAATATACAGGGCATTGGGAAGTGGTGCATAAGATTAATTACCTGAAAGATTACATGGACATGGTAGATAGGCATATGCCACATATCAAATATCTATTTTTACCTGACTTTACGCACTACATTAGTCGTATAGTCGCTAGTAAAGAGTTCATGGATAGGAATTCTGGAGGACAAGCGTTCGCTAGATTCTGGGATTTAGCAGCAGATGCTCTAAATTCATTCTTTATACACTCAGACACCTTGAGAGAGGACTTGTTCGTTATCACTGAATTTCATAGTGAATACAATCAAGAAGCAGAAGAGTATAAAATCTTCATCCCCTCAGGAAAAATGCTTGGGGAGAAATTTTTACCTGACAGTTATTTTGATATTATGTTGTATACACATATTGAGAAAGACGAACAGGGAGAAGTTACTCCTGATAGTTACAAATTCGTAACCAGGCGATGGGGCAAATATAACGCTCGTTCCATGGATATTTTTGAAGACAAGCTTATCCCGAACGACATGCAATTAGTCCTAGATACCACCAAGAAAGCTCTTGGTATTACTTAACCACTTAATTTTTACACAATGTTAAATATTGGAATTCCAAAACAAAGAAGTCGACAATCTGAAAAGTATCCTAATACTCCAGTTCTCACAATGCTACCTGATGAGGGGCCAAGATTCGGTAAACGTTTCTCTCTCAACAAGAAAGCAGCTGAGGTTCTAGGTATTACTCCAGAGAATAAAGCAAATGTTGCTTTTTCATTCGGAGAATCGACTGCGATTGTAAATGTTACGGGAGTAAACACTCTCCCAGAAGACCAGGTATATTCTGTAAGCCAGAAGAACACCTTTAGTAATGGACAACTACACAAACACTTGGCCAAAATCAATGACCTTTCTACAGATGCGACGCATGAGTTCTCTCTGGGAGATGTAGCTATTGATGATGACCTAAAGTGTAATTATGCTAATATCAGCCTAATTACAGGGGAAACTGAGCCAGAAACTGTACCAGAAGACGCACTAGAAGTTATAGAACCAGAGTCTAACGACCCCGTTGCTGAAACTAATACTAATGCTGAAACTGAAGTTGCGTCTGTTAGGGAAGATGAAGAAGTCGAAGGTGACAGCTGGTAATCTTTTTTTTAATTAATTAATCAATAAATCAATACATAGTAATATGGGAAAATATAATCTTAACGACGATTCTTACGATGCTAAAGACGTAGCTATCTTTAATGATGGCGAAGCAGGTAAGGCTCTTAATGTAGAAATTTCAAAAATCGAGAAGAAAACAACAGACGGCAATCAGCCTGACTGGAAGATTTACTTCAAAGATTCCTCAGGGAATGAGATTTCTCACGGTCTGTATTATGTAGACACTACCCGTGAATATGG
The DNA here is from genome assembly GCA_003485825.1 of Bacteroidota bacterium. GTDB lineage: Bacteria > Bacteroidota > Bacteroidia > NS11-12g > UBA9320 > UBA9320. Next base: position 1,878 of record DNHN01000239.1, read on the forward strand.
TGAGAAGAAGTGGATTTCTCAGGGGAAACTCTTGAAACACTTGGTTCATCAAGTAATGGGGGCTGACGCAAAACTTCCAGAATTTGATACTACTGAAGAAGGTTTAGACAAAGTTATGTCTAAGCTTGCTAAGAGTATCGATGGTGTGAAGCTTAACGTTTGGTGTAACTACGGAACAGAGAATAAATCTAGTGAATACCTACGTATTCGTAGTTTTGCTCCTATGATGGAACCTGCAGCAACTGCTGAAGAGGATTCAAAATTGAAGCGTTCTAAAATTGAGGTAATGTCCCGCATCACTGCGGACGCAGAGCCCGAAGTCGAAGAGGTTGCCGAAGGTAGCGAAGGAGACTGGTAGATAAAATTTTAGGGGGCTGTTTTTATTAATAGTCCCCTAATTTTTTTTTGATGATTGACTTAAACAAAGATACCTACGATTTAAAACCAACAGCAGACCGAGAGCATATTTTAGAGCAGTTAGACGATTACCAAATTTTCCGACACTACATCCAAGAAGACTTCGAATTAAGTAAAGCTTTCAATAGTCCATTACGTAAGGATAGTGTCCCCTCTTTTAACATATTTTACGCTTCCAATAATGGGAAGCTAATGTATAAGGACCTAGCCACAGAAGACCGTGGTGACTGCTTTATGTTCGTCCAAAAGCTGTTTGGCTTTGTGAAATACTTCGATGCTATTCGAAAGATATGCACTGATTTTAATCTTACTAACCTGCAGTTTACCCCAATAGGGAATATACCAGACAAG
>DNHN01000315.1 GCA_003485825.1 Bacteroidota bacterium
TAGGTATACAGCTCACTGATAGCAGGCACATCACTCTGCACGAACAAGGCACATTTTTCAGGATCTACGCCCATCGCTAGGTGCTCTGCGAGTGTTTGATGTACATTAGCATGTAGGTCTGCTGGCGTAGGATGTGTGGTAAGCGAGTGTATGTCTGCAATGAAAAAGAAGCAGTCGTGCTCTTCTTGCATTTTCAAAAAGTTTTTTACCGCACCAAAATAGTTGCCTAAGTGCAATTTTCCTGTGGGTCTTATCCCTGATACTACGCGTGCCATTCCTACTTATTAAGGGTCAAAAATAGAACGACTGCTATACTTTACCAATGATGTGGATATTTATACTGAATAAGCCTTCCCGTGCAGGCTCCTGTTTTTCCTATACTAGCTCAAATTGCTTATGGAAAAGCTCGTGGTATGCACCTTTCTTTTCCAGTAGTTCTGCGTGGCTTCCTACTTCTACTACCCTTCCTTTTTCCAAGACGAGGATAGCATCTGCTTCTCTCACCGTGCTTAGCCTATGCGCTATGACTATAGAAGTCCGCCCTTTCATCAGTTTCTTAGTCGCTTCTTGTATGAGCTCCTCTGTCTCATGGTCTACGCTACTGGTAGCCTCGTCCAGGATCAGCACTTTCGGATCGGCCGCCATCGCCCGTATGAAACTAATCAATTGCCTTTGACCAACAGAAAGCGTGCTTCCTCTCTCCATTACGTCGTATTCCCAACCACCATCTAGGTTTTCTATAAAGTCCAGCGCATTGATGGAAGCTGCCGCTGATCGCATTTTAGCCTCGTCTATAGCGGTATTTCGTAGATTTACATTTTCAGCCACAGAACCCGCAAACAGAAAAACATCCTGAAGCACGACTCCTATTTCCTGTCTAAGATCCGCAATTTTCAAATCGTTTACATTGTGACCATCTACCGTGATCTCTCCTTTCTGGATACCGTATAACCGAGTAATCAAATTAATAATACTACTCTTCCCTGCACCAGTAGGACCCACGATAGCCAAGCTTTTACCTGGTTGTATATCAAAACTAATGTCCTTGAGCACGTAGTCATCCTCTACATACGCAAACCATACATTTTTAAACTGAATGTGTCCACGCACTTCTCCTAAGTCTATCTGTCCATCTTGCTCCGTATACTTCTGCTCATCCAACAAATTGAAGATGCGCTCGCTACTTACCACACCTAGCTGCATCGTATTAAACTTATCGGCTATGAATCGTATTGGTCGGTATATTAAGTTGATGTACAATATAAAAGCGGTGATCATTCCAGTAGTGACAGCTTCTGGTGAACCCGCACTCCACCAGATGATAAGCCCTAGCGTCAGACTACTGAGTATTTCTACTATTGGAAAATAGACGGCATAGTAGAGTACCGAACGCTCATTGGCTTGGCGGTGTTCTTTATTCAGTTTTTCAAACTTACCAAACTGTTCATCCTCTTTACCAAATAACTGAACTACTTCCATCCCCACTATCTGCTCCTGTACCATCGAGTTCATTTGAGAGACTTTTTGACGCACCGTCTGAAAAGCTTTTCGCACACCTCTTCTGAATATTTCTGAAGCTATCAGTAGAATAGGTAAAACCGCCAATGAAATGAGCGTCATCTGCCAACTCGTGATAAACATGATGATTAACACCGTAACAATCTGTGCTAAGTCCCCGATGATGCTAATAAATCCTTGTGAGAAAAAATTAGAAAGTGTCTCCACATCACTCACCGCTCTCGTGATTAGCATCCCTACCTTGCTCTTATCAAAAAATGCACTACTCTGTCTCAGTATGTGTTGATACACTCTCATGCGCAGGTCTTTAATTACATTTTGACCAAGTAAATTAGTGACATACGTATACCCAAAAAGCGTTACACTATGAATTCCTATATGCCCTAATATTAGCGTAGAAAAGAAGAAGATCCCTTCTCTATCTCCTTTTGCGATAAAATTATCTATGGTGTGTTGTACTAACCACGGCTTCAACGGTGCCAAAATAGTTAAGACCAAAATAAGAAGCACAGCAAACCACAACAGCTTTCTATACGGTTTCGCCAGTTTTATTATCCTGACTATGAGCTTCATATCAAAAGCTGCTCCTGAATTTTTACTTTCTGTACTCATCCCAATTGTATCCTATTTCTGATAGATATAGGCCTTTAGCAGCTACACTTTTACCACTGCTACTTCTACTTTTATCTTGTATTATTTCTTCTAATTGCTCCAGGTCAATCTTTCCGTAACCGACTTCCAATAACGTGCCTACTAAAGCACGCACCATATTTCTCAAAAAACGATTTGCTTGAACGTGAAATTCTAAGTTGTCACCATTGACTACCCACTGGGCTAACATCAGGTCACACAAAGTTGTTTTATTATCGGCCCCTCTTTTACAAAAAGAAGCAAAATCTGTATGTTTAAGCAGCACTTCACACCCGGCATTCATCTTAGCTACATCAGGCTCTTGGAATAAAAATACCGTTTCATTTTCCTCAAAAGGATTTTTTACGAGTGTGGTTTTATAAATGTACTTTCTATAGGTAGCTGAGAAGCGGGCATGAAACTGATCGGTCACTTCAAAGGCTTCGTATACGGCTATGTCTGCGGGTAGCATCCTATTTAAACGAAATAGAAAACGGTCAGGCAACTCACTTTCATAGGTAAAATGCAAGATAAAGTTAGTGGCGTGCACACCTGCATCTGTACGCCCGCAACCCATTACAGCAGTCTTCGTTCGAAGTATCTTACTTAGTTCCGCTTCTAGTACTTCCTGCACGGTAGTACCTGTAAGCTGAGACTGCCAACCGTGGTAGTTGGTTCCCTTATACGCTATACGGAGTACATATCTTGCCATCAGCCGGCAAAGCAACACGTTTTTTTTGAAAACATGGCCCTTTATCACTGTCAAACTTTTAGGAGTTATAGTCTTGACAACCTAATTTGATTTTGTCATAGAAATCAGGTTGACAAGAAGTAGCTTGATTTTCTATCGCTATGTATATTTTTGCCTTCTATAATTTAGCGTAGCCAAAAGATGATAAAACAACTGATAGAATGTGTTCCAAATTTTAGTGAAGGAAGAGACCTGACTATAATAAAGCAAATCACCAATGAGATAGAAGCAGTAGACGGAGTAAAACTGCTGGATGTAGATCCAGGTGCTGCTACCAATCGGACAGTAGTTACTTTCGTAGGAGAGCCTGCAGCAGTCATAGAAGCGGCATACCGTGCTATCGTGAAAGCGGGGGAACTTATAGACATGAGTAAGCAAACAGGTGAGCACGCTCG
>DNHN01000052.1 GCA_003485825.1 Bacteroidota bacterium
CAATCTCCTAAGGATATAGACAAGAATAACAGATCTAAAGATAAGGCCAGCACGCTAGCTTCAATAAAAGAGATTACAAATTCATATTCTAATGCACTCGTGGCTTCCAGTGGACTCTCTATGCAATATGCTATTATGATGGGACTAATAGATTATGCCCAAGAAAACCACGCAGGGAAACCAATCAAATTCATTGTTCCGACAAACTGCTATGGTGGCACTAATGATCAAGCAAGACGAGTAGCCGCTTGTCTAGATAATGTAGAAGTAGTAGATCTAGCCGTAGATGGTGACCACGATATGGTATCTAGCATAGAGACGGTTTTAGCTAAGATAGCTACCGAAGACGCTGTTCCGTACATCATCGCGGAGATACCTACTAATCCTCGAGTAGAAGTCCCCAATCTTCAGAAACTTAGAGAGGTGCTTAGTACAGTGCGTAACACAGCCAATGGTGATACTGCTATTGATCCCGTATTTATCTTAGACCAAACGTTTTGTCCAAACATTCACTTCCTAGGGGAATCTGATATCCTCTCTGCCGTTCGCACAATTTCATACGCCAGTGGATCAAAGTTTCCTAGCGGAGGAAGATGTACAGCAGGTTATGCCGTAGCCAATAAAAAAGCAGATGCATTAATGGCTAAAATAGAGCTACACCTACTACTCTGTGATAACGAAGCTACCGACTTACAGTATGAGATACTTGCAGAGCAATTGCCATCTATGAACCAACGTATAGCTGACGCCTACATCGCTACAAGTGACTTTGTAAACTTCATACAAGACACATTACCCACAGCAAAAATCAACTTTGTCTCAGAAGAGCTGGCAAAGGAAGGATTTACTCCATCTGTATTTTCACTTGACCTACCTACAAAAGGCGAAACTGCTGAAGAACAAGAAGAATACAAAAGAGCGCTAAACCATAAATTAATCCGTATGATGATCACACAAATTCCTGACGAGAGTAAGTACTGTGTAAGCTACGGACAGCTCAAAGGGTGCTACTGGACCATCCCAGCCACATCTACTCAAGGAACCACTAAAGAAGGTGATAAGGACTACATCGCTCGTGTGGCACTTTCGGGCAACATGAATCTGGAAAAACATAAAGAGGTGTTTGCACAGTTTGTGAAGGAGATCGAGTGAAGTAACACTTACGCGTAAAATAAGCACACGCACAGATTAGCGCGTTGTTTATTCTGCGCGTAGCAATACTATTGCAAATGGACGAAATATACGTTAATCGGGAAATACGGGAGATGCTAATAGAACTAGCTGTTCAAAATAGAACCACTACCTACTCTAGGTTAAATACGGATTCAAATGCAGGATATAACTATCGGGAGGCTGAAGATAGGGACAGTTTTACTGAAGACATTGAAGCCATTTCTATGAGTGAGGTGCGCAATGGAAGACCTCCGCTAGGCTGTATGGTCGTATTTAAAAGCGGCTCAGTTACAAAGCCAATCTTGGAGAGCTTATTTACGATGTGCCAAGAGTTCTATGACTTGTCCCCCGAAACGACAAAACTGAATTCTAAGTTTTTAAAAGACCTTCAAGCCAAATGCCATGAGTACTGGACTATTTCTGACAACTATCAGGAATTCGGTCCAAGGAAAATGTAATTCCTTCATAATGCCAGACCACAACTACCTCTATTCATTCAACTATGATTATCATCTCCATGAAATCTGCAAGTTGGAGTCCCGGCAAATTTTCAGTTCAGAAATAAAGGATAAGCTGCTGTTTTCTAACATTCAGGTGGACCCTTCTATCAGTGCTTTCATCAAAAACAGGCTGGATATAATTTCATCGTCAAAAGATTTCAATGATCTTTTGGAAACCATCAAGGGCAAAGACCTGCGTCTGAATGGATTCAATGTGGAGTACATTAGTTTAAACGGTGACACTACTGATCGCTCCGAGAGACGCAAAAAAATAAAAGCTATCGGATATTGCATTTACGGGTATCCCGAATTTAAAGCACCATCCGTAACCTATGCTACTTGTCAATATGCTGGCTTATGGTATTTCGGCATACTAACCAAGCACGAGAATGATTGGTATAAACATAAGAAAAAACCACATTCCTTCAGTAATTCTATAGACATGGAAATTGCTAAAACACTCGTCAGTATTGCATCCAAAGGAGACAAAACGAATACGCTTTTAGACGCTTGTTGCGGGGTGGGTACGGTGCTGCTAGAAGCATGCTGTGCAGGATTTAGTATTGCAGGCTGCGACATCAGTCCTAAAGCTGCTAAATACTCGAGATTAAACTTGGCACATTATCAGTACAATGCACGGGTATATTGCACTGATATAGAAGATCATCCTATTACATATGATGCGGCTATTATTGATCTTCCCTATAACATTTATGCCGTATCTGATGAGGAGACTACCAGAAATATCATACACTCTAGTGCTAAACTTGCTTCTCGCTTAGTGATTGTATCCATTATCGATATTCAATCAGTTATAGAAGAAGCAGGACTAAAAATCCATGATTCCTGTAGCGTGGTAAAAAAGGGTAAATCTACTTTTACGCGAAAGGTATGGGTGTGCGAAAAAGAAACCTCCACTTTACTTGGAGATTAGAATCGACTTATATCACCCACAAAACAAGGGACATAAAGAATGTATCAAAATAATCCACAACAACTCCATTTATACGCCAACAATGGCCACTGTTAAGCGTTATATACAATAGAAAACATGAACACTGAGAAAGCAAAAATAGAAGTATGGAGTGATGTAGTTTGTCCCTTTTGCCTTGTAGGAAAGAAAAAGCTAGAGCAGGCGATCGAAAGTCAAAATGCACAAAATCATATAGAAATCATTTGGAGGAGTTTTCAGCTCGACCCAGGATTTCCTCAGAATGAATCGGTGCCTAGTATGAAAAACCTGACGGAGCGTAAAGGATATCCAGCGGATCAAGTAGTGGCCATGTGCGGCCAGCTAACAGCATCTGGAAAACCGTATGGTATCGACTTCAATTTCGATAACGCTCTTACGTTCAATACTTCCAATGCTCATAGATTAATCCATTGGGC
>DNHN01000227.1 GCA_003485825.1 Bacteroidota bacterium
CTACTGACGTTTGCCCGCTAGTACCTGTAGCCAATATCTCTATGGAAGAAACTGCGGAGTGGAGCATCAAACTAGCTAAACGTGTAGGCGAGACTACCGATATACCTGTATACCTATACGGTGCTGCTCAACCGGACACCAACAGAAAGGTATTAAGCATCATCCGTGGCGGAGAGTATGAAGGGTTCTTTGAAAAAATAAAAAAACCGGAATGGAAGCCAGACTTTGGGCCAGCAGTATATAACGCACGAAAAGGAGCTACTACTATCGGTGCTCGGGATTTTCTCATCGCTTATAACATTAACCTGAATACTAAATCTACTCGAATAGCCAATAGAATTGCTTTTGATGTGCGCGAAACGGGCAGAGTAAAAAGAGAAGGTAATCCGTATACTGGTAAAATAGTAACTGATGCCAATGGCGAAAGTGTAAGAGAGCCAGGAGCTTGCAAAGCCGTACAAGCAGTCGGTTGGTTTATAGATGAATATGACGTAGCTCAAGTGAGTGCAAATCTTACGAACTTCAACATTACTCCTATTCATATTTTTTTTGATGAAGTACAAAAAAGCAGTATAGACAGAGGCGTGCGCATCACAGGAAGTGAATTAGTAGGACTAATTCCTCTGCAAGCTATGTTAGATGCGGGAAAACACTACTTACAAAAGCAAGGTAGATCCTTAGGGGTATCTGATGCAGAGCTTATTCATATTGCGGTGAAGTCACTCGGACTAGACGAGCTGGCTCCATTTGACCCGAATAAAAAAATAATAGAGTACTCGCTTAAATCTAGTGATGACGAACGACTTATAAATCTTACCGCGAAGGAACTTGCCAACGAAACCGCCTCAGAAAGCATGGCTCCAGGAGGTGGTAGTGTAGCTGCTTACTGCGGTGCTCTCGGCGTATCTCTAGCTACCATGGTAGCAAACCTAAGTGCTAACAAACCGGGATGGGAAGACAAAGTGGAAATGTTTTCGGATTGGGCAGTAAAAGGTCAAGCGATGAAAAGAGACTTGCTCTTTCTTGTAGACGAAGACACGCGTTCATTCAATGGTATAATTGATGCTATTCGAATGCCAAAAGATACAGCTGAAGACAAAGCTGCAAGAGCAGAAGCCATAGAAAAAGCAAGTCAATATGCTGCTGAAATACCTTATCAGGTTATGCAAAAAGCCTACGAAGCCAAAGACCTCCTTCAAGCCATGCTAGACATGGGCAATAAGCCGTCTATAACAGATGCTGGCGTAGGTGCACTCTGCTGCCTTACCGCTATAGAAGGTGCGTATATGAATGTACGTGTAAACACTAAAGACTTGAAGGACAAGGAATTTGCACAAGAACTAAACACAGCTTCATCTGCCTTGTACAAGCAGGCAAAAGAAGTTTTTGGCGCAATCACAGATCAGGTCCATAGCAACATAGTTTAATACAAAAAAACCACATAGTTACCTTTCTGACAATAAGCATTACCAAAAAATAGTTATTATTGTACCTGTCGAATAATTTAAAAGCACCGGAATTAATCATATGAAAAAAGTACTTCTAGGACTAACGCTACTGACCACCACGTTATCTTACGCTCAGCAAGATCCTTACTATACTCATTTTAAGGATGTAATGCAAGCATATAATCCTGCTGCCGCAGGACATAACATCAATGAGATCTGTATCAGCGGTCTTACTCACCATCAGTGGAGAGACTACGATGATAATACTAGAGATAGAGGTACTGACGGTATAGCTGGAACAGGAAGAACAGACGTAGCCCCAGTAACCTATAATTTCAATGTCAATTCTGTTTTCAAGATAAACAAGACAGGAAGCCAACTAATCGGTGCAGGCTTAACTATCATAGATGATAAAGTAGGTTTTACCAAGTCTACGTCATTTATGGCTAACTTAAATTTCAGACAGCAATTTCAAGGTGGGTTCAGTGAATTGTCCGGTGGAATAGGTCTAGGAGGAAACCAATGGGGATGGGATAACCCTGATTACAAAGCAAAAGACGCGGGAGACCCAAACATACCTGCAATAGGAGTAAAAGCCAATGAAATGAAATTCGATATGAATGTCGGAATCATGTACAAGCGTCAAAGTATTATCTCTACGAATATCAAGGATTTTTATGCTGGATTTTCGATTACCAATATCAATCAAGCATCCTACCAAATACCTGTATTGACACAAGCTGGTACTCAAGCTAATTTAGGAATGGACTATGTACCGCATTACTACACTCAAGTAGGGGCAGACATTCATTTAAATAATGGAACAGTACTTGAACCATCTATACTTGGAAAATATGGATTACTCAATGGTGCATACAGACCACAAATGGATCTTAATGTTACAGCACTATTTGCTCAAACATTCCGAGGTGGATTAGCCTACAGACAATGGGGAAATAGTGACGCATTATCTGTACTATTGGGCTACCAAAAGGGAAATATTAAGGTAGGATACTCGTACGATATTACGTTATCTAACGTACAACGGGTAAGTAATGGAACACATGAAATTTTCGTTAGGTACTGTATACCTATTGTATTTTCAGAGCCATCTACTTTCATCCGTGAGAGTGTACGTTTCCTATAATCTAGGAATAGATTAATTTCAAAAAAAATACACAGTTAAAATACTATTCTAGTAAGTAGTGACGTTATACTAGAGATACTAAACAGACATTTAATTGTTTTTATCAACATTTAAATGTTAATTTGTCAAACTTTTAAAAAGGTAAGGTTTATATGAAATACACAGCTAAGGCACTTGTAGTGATGGCATTCCTAACATTAATAGGATGCGGTTTCGGGGATAATGGGGAGTTGATAGGAGTTCAAGGTAGAAGACCTTGGTTCCATCCACAGCCATTTGGCACGGTGTACATACCTACGGGTACGTTTCACACGGGTCAAAGTGATGAAGATATTTTTCACACATACATGCAGCCAAACAAACAGATCTCTGTACACGCTATGTGGATGGATGATACTGAGATAACGAATAACGAGTATCGTCAGTTCGTGGAGTATGTAAAAGACAGTATTGCTCGTCTCTCTATGGATATCGTAGTGACTCAAGAAGATGAGTATGACGAATACGATCGCCTCGATTATGAAACAGAGTTAGACCAACAAGCTTTCTATGAGGATCAAGGAAACAAGTATTTTTACCAAGGAAAAGAAAGATACGACCACAGAAGACAGTGGGATATTAGAAAGTTAGAATACACCTACACGTATGTAGATTTCCAGGCAGCTGCCAGAGGGAGTTACTTGAATTCAGATAGAGCAGAGTACTTGGTAAAGAAAACTCGAGCTATATATCCAGACACATTGGTATGGGTTAGGGATTTCACCTACTCTTATAATGAGCCAATGACCCGTCAATACTACAATCACCCAAAATATGATGATTATCCAGTAGTAGGAATCAACTGGCACCAAGCTAACGCTTTCTGTAATTACAGAACACGATGGCTAAACAGATACTGGGAGGCTCAAGAAATGCCAATCACAGAATACTGGAGACTTCCTACAGAGTTTGAGTGGGAATTCGCAGCACGTGGTGGTAGAGATAATAATATGTACCCTTGGGGTGGCCCTTACACTAGAAATAGTAAAGGATGTTTATTAGCTAACTTTAAGCCTAACAGAGGTAACTATATGGCAGATGGAGGACTATATCCTGTACGAGCTGACTCTTACTTCCCTAACGACTACGGTCTATATAACATGGCTGGAAACGTTGCCGAATGGACGATATCGGCATTTGATGAGTCAAGTAATCAGTTTACTCATGACCTGAACTCTGACTACCAAATAGATGCAGCAGATGATGGACCATTATCATTAAAGAGAAAAGTGACTCGGGGAGGAAGCTGGAAAGATGTAGCTTACTTCATTCAAAATGGATCTAGATCTTATGAGTACCAAGATACCTCTAAATCGTATGTAGGTTTCAGATGTGTACAAACGTACATCGGTAGATCTGCTAACGACAGTCGCTAATTATCTATTAGCACAATACTTACTACTATATTTATTTATTCCCTTAGAATTAATATTACATTTCAATACTAAACAATTGTCAAATACGTTTATATATTTGACAAGAATTTTTCAACTCACAACAATTAAAATTAACAATTAAAAACTAAAAAATTATTATGGCCAATTTCTTTGAATCAAAAACGGGTAAAAACGTAATGGCAAAAGCCTACGGTATAGGTGCAGCAGTAGTTATTATCGGTGCTTTATTTAAAATCATGCACTGGGAAGGTGCCAACTACATGCTTGTTGTTGGTCTTGGAACAGAAGCAGT
>DNHN01000291.1 GCA_003485825.1 Bacteroidota bacterium
TCTCAGTATCGATGTCGAACCCATCAGGTACTGAGAACACAGTACCCAAATCAGGAGTATCCTGAGACGCATCGAGAGCAAGATTACCGGTTACAGACGTAACGAATGGGGTTCCGGGAATAGCGATATCCTGTGATACCAGCGCAGACTTTTCGCTCTTTGATAGAGCAATTACTTTCAAAGTTGTCATAGACGTTTACTTTAAAGTTAAATGGCACCGGGGGATCCGATGCTCCATACTTAGCCGGGGTCGTTTGTTTAAGGTGGTACTCGAATTCACACTCCCCAATATTTTTTAAAAATTTTTTTTGCATCCCCCTTTTACCACTGTTAATGTAGGTGTAAATAGGTGTAAGTAGGCTAACGCCATTGCTACAGAATGCGTATAGACTAGAAAAAGGGGTTAAGTTGTTGAGTGTGTGGGAGATGTGGTAAAAGTTAGTGTACGTGGCGTACACTTAAAGGGTACGGAGAGTACACTAAGTCCGATTTGCAAAGAATGTAAGGAATAAGAAATGGAATTCCAAATTGTTTGGGTAGTGTTTTATAGTTAGTGTATTTTGTCGTATACTTGTAGTGTACGTAGGGTACACTTTAAGTGCCAAAAAAATGAACTATGTGGGATAGACAGTATAAAGCAATAGGCTTTACAAAGGATTTAGAAGAAGTAAGGTTCCTTACAGTATTTGTAAATAAGAAGGCTGGAGTTGTTGTAGAGATACAGCAAGAGTCAGACGGAGAGATTGTAGTTTTAGAAGTAGACTTGGTATGAAGAAGGAAGTCAACATTACGTACATTAAGGAGTGGGCGTTAACTGATGGCATCCATAGACCAATACATGGGTATGCAAAAGTCGGTACGTTGTTTACCAAGCATTACCACAGTGCCATATTTTTACTTGCAGGGTTGAATGCCAGCTCTAGAGATTTGCTAGAGTTTTTGATTCAACGAATGGATGGTGCAAATGTGGTGCAATCTAACACCAAGATTCGAGAAGATTTTATCAGCCTCATAGAAAGGGCTACTGGTGGGGATATATCCTACACACATAATACAGTGAAGAAAGCGTTTCAGACGTTGGTCAAGAAGAACTTGATTATTACACGCAATCATCGTGGCAGCTACACTGTGAATCCTGAGTACTTCTTTAAGAAGGACGAGAAAGATCGAATTCAACAAATCAAATTAATACTAGAAAACAAATGAATTATTTTCCATTAGGTGCGACCTTACTTATTAAGGCGCCAAAAGTTGCAGAGAAGACTGAGGGAGGAATCCTTAAATCTGACGCTATGATTAAAGAGGAGCGTATGAGCTGGGACGGTACTGTAGATGTTATTGCTGCGGGTCCTGATTGTCGCCACATCTCAGCAGGTATGAGAGTATTGTTGCAGACAAGTGCAATTATGCATCCTGTACTTATTGAAGGTCAAGAGCTTTTGCAGGTAGAGGAGTACTCTGTGTTAGGATACTACTTGTAAAAAGTGTATATAAGGTAGGTGCCCTTGCTTTTAAAAAGTAAAGGGTATAGATTTTCTATATATTTGTTTGTATATCAAGTAAGTAAAATATAACAACATAGATATGCAGACGGAAAAAGAAGGTTTTGTGTACCGGCTATATGATTTTAAAAGCGAGGAGCACTACCAAACTATAAAGTTTACGGAGAAAACGCCAGACGGCAAGTTTAATCCTGGGACTACGAACGAGGAAGTGGTACAGATGTTGATCGACCGGTTCTACTATTTACAGAAGAACAACTGGTCGGCAGAGAATGCCACGGTAATTATATTGTTAAAGAACGTTAGGCAGTTACTTGCTAAGCGTTTGAGTAGAAAAATAGAGAAGGTGAAGAAGTATAATGAACAGGCTGGTACAAATACCGACAAATAGTAAAAACTTAGTTAGAGACTATGTAACAGCAGTAAACGGCATCCTTAAACTCACAGATCGTGAGATTGAGGTGATCGCTGCGTTTATTAGATATGATAAACAAAACGCAGCTACTCCTTCTGCACGTAAGTACGTTGCTGAGGAACTCGAGATGAAGTCAGTTGCAGTGCTTAACAATTTTGTGAAGGCGCTAAAGGATAAGGGAGTTATACTTCCTATACCTGATGAGAAAAACCGGTATACCTATCATCCTATCATAAGGGAGATAACTGACGATGTCACAATACAAATACGATTTGCAAGAACATGACGAGTACATAATTGAGTATTTGTTTACTATAGATGAGACGGAAGAGATGTTTCATTTTTTAAAGCATCAAGAGAATGCTTTTTATGAAGCAGATCTTATGTACAATCATGAAGTAGAGTTAGGCGAAGAGAACGAGTGGATACTAAGGTTTTTTATAAGCAGCAAGGATGGGGAAGCGTAATGAAGTGAAACAGGAGATATACCGAGAGATAGCAAAAGAATCTGGAGGTACAATGCAGGAGATTGAGAAATGCGTTGAAGCGCAGTTTCAATTCATTGAGAAGATTATGAAGCGTGGAGAGTTTGACACTGTACGCATGCCATACCTTGGAAAGTTTACTGTTAAGCCTGGTAGATTAAAAATGCTAAACAATAAGAATGCAATTATTCAGAGAAGAAAACTTTCAGGTGATAATTGAGCCGGAGTTAAAAGTAATACCACAGTTTAAGCGCATTATTACGCGTGACCGAGATCGTAAGAAGAGAGCAGCCTTTAAAGAGCTAGCTTACATCTACTTTGCCTACGATTACAAAAGCCCCTATTTTATATACCCAGAGACTGAGCGCAAGATGCGAGTTCGCAAGGATTTAGAGCTTGAGCCCGGTTGGATGGAAGACTCTGAAATGAAGGACGCTATTGCTAAGTACATCTCATTCTTAGATAGTCCTGCGATTAAATCGCTTATAGCCATACGCGAAGGCTTATTGTCTTCTGCGAAAGTTATTGATGCGTTGAGAATACGCATTGATGAAACACTTGCTGATGCCACGGATCAAGATGCGGAGGATCCTGTGGACATCGGCAGTGTGGTAAAAAGTGTCACACAGCTTATTGACCTCAGTGAAAAGCTGCCTAAAGCTATCGACACTATTTCTGACCTAGAAGAAAAGGTTAAGAAAGAGCAATCAAACGAATCACGTATCAAAGGTGGTGGTACTAAAGGCATATTTGAAGAATAATGAAAAAGCTAGGACAAATTATTGATGGATGGAGTAAGCTTGCACTTGATAAAGTTGCAGGTGTTGACCCTTTAATTAGAAAAATGGCTGACGAGCGTTTGCAGATTTGTGATCGCTGTCCAATTCGTAGCGGTAATCGCTGTGACCCTAACAAAGCGGGCAATCATGTAGAAACACATGCGCCTACTAGAGGGTGTGGGTGTATATTATCAGCTAAAGCATTGGCAGCTACTGCTGAATGTCCATTAGGAAAGTGGTAAT
>DNHN01000231.1 GCA_003485825.1 Bacteroidota bacterium
AAGACCCATAACAGTACCACCACCGAAAGACACTTTAAGTGCTTGAGGAAGACTAGTTCGAGCTGCTTGAGTTGTTCTTACATTAGTCTTTGTAGCTATTTTCATCCCCATATTTCCTGCAAAAGCAGAAAATAAAGCTCCAAAAATAAATGCGATTACAATTAAGTAACTAGTCGTCTCCACGAAGTAGGCTACTCCTGCGAGGGCAACACTTACTCCTATTACGAAGAAGGTAAGGAGCTTGTATTCTGCATTTAAGAAGGCAAGTGCGCCTTCATAAATGTGGTCAGCTATTTCTTTCATTTTGCCGTCTCCAGCATCCTGTTTCATTACCCAGCCTCTTTTTACTACCATATATAGTAGACCCAATATGGCCATAGCTATCGGCATGTAAATCATCATTTTTTCCATGTGTTTTTAGATTTAAATTTCTAGTTGTTTCTTTTAAAGCCCGCAAAAATAAAATTTATAGTCTAAAAGGGGCAACTTCACTCATATTTCTTATGCTTAGATGCGTTATTATTTTTGGACTGGGCGCAAATTGTAAGCTAAGTGCCACTTTGCCCTCTATTTGATGGAATGATTCCGTAAAAATTAAGTGCAGTTAAAATTTCGATTATATTTGATTTCAATAGGTTAGATACCGAATATTGTCACTTCAATAGCATAGTATAATCCCAATGAAAAAAATAGTATTTTGTTTAACACTTCTCGTGACGTTAGGAGCTCAAGCCCAGTTGGACGTTAAAATAAAGCTCGGAGATCGGAATGCCTGTACAAATTCCACCTTACTTTTCCTAGATAGTATAGTAAGTGGAACGCCTATTTCTTACGAATGGATAAGTTCGGTAGCCACATTTACTTCTGTAGGTTCATCCATCACTCAAGCTAGTTTCACTGCAAGTGGTAATGTGATACTCAAGTCTCAAGATGCTACCACGACCTTTTATGATACCGTCTACGTTACATTAAATGCACCTCCTGTGGTTACACTGGGCAATGACTTGGAAGTGTGTTGCAATTATGGGTCAATAGACTTAAATCAGAGTGTAATTGCTCCTAGCGATACTTCATATAACTGCGTGTGGAGGTGCCTGGAAAACCCCGGTGTCATAGATGATACCACATTTATAACAGCTGAGGCTTGCGGTTTGATTACAGCACCCTCTCAAACTGCTATAAATACTGTCGTATATACGTGTCAAGATCCTGCGACGCAATGTGTAAATAGTGATTCTTTGACGATTACAGTTCGCAGTTTACCGAGTATTGTACTGGGAAAGCGGTCATATTGTCAAGATGTTAGTGCGATACGCCTCGATGATGCACTTGTAATGAGCCCAGCAAATACGGCACTTGGAACTTCTTCTTGGAGATGTCTCGACTCGAATGCGGCCATAAATAATTTTACTGCTGATATGCTAGAGAATAGAGGTTTTGACTTTGCTCCTGATTGGTGGTTAAACCTCGGTGAAGCTGATTATGCAGTTCAAAACGAAGTTCAAGACACACTAGAACTGGAGTTTACATATACCAATGCTTTTGGATGCACTTCTATAGACACGGTTGAATTGGTAATACGATCGGTACCTAAACTAAGTTTTAATAGTCACAGGGACCTTTGTATAGATGAGGGTGATGTCTCGTTAAAAAGTGTAATGAGTGTAAATCTGACAGATGGGATGTGGACTGTTTTAGACACCTCTGCAGGTATTTTGTTTAGGAATACAGCTGATTTGGGAGGTATATCTAGTGGAGATACTATCAATACTCTAGTTAGTACTCCGCTGACTAGCGCATCAGAAACGCCAAATTCATGGGTTATTAGATATGTCCATACTGCGAGTGGCTGTCCTGTTTATAAAGACACCTTTCTGCGTATCAATCCATTGCCTAAGCTTGTCCTTAATAAAATAGATGACAGGTATTGTGATAATAATTCAGATGTTTTGTTGCAGGCAACTCCGTCCGGCTCCTCGGGCATATGGTCTGCAAGCGACCCTTCTGCTCTAATCGGAGGCAATAGTTTGAGTCCAAGAAATGCAACGACTAAAGGAGCTGAAATTACTTTGTTTTATACCTATAGTAACCCAGCTACAGGTTGTTCAAATATCGACTCATTAAGTACGGGGATAGATGCTGCACCTCTACTGAATCTGCCAGCAGAGGACTCTTTCTGTTATTTGACGTCAGGAATACCTGTTTCTAAGTCTTTTGCGATCACATCAGAGAACACTCCTAGTTTGACTTGGTTTGCTTCTAATACGTATGGGAATCAAAGTAGGATTTCTTTAGGAAATCTCTCCTTGTTAAATCCTTCTACCGGAGATATTACATTTATACCAGAAAGAGGTAGAGATACCTTTAGAATAACTACAGTAGCCGTGGGACAAGGTGCATGCCCTGATTATGCTGATTTTTTTGACGTGCTATTTTATCTAGACCCAGACTGCATATTGAGTACATCAAGTTTAAATGAAACTCAAGTATTCATATATCCAAACCCTAATAAAGGGACATTCACAATTACCCGAAGTCTAAATTTGGGTATTCATGTTACAGACATCTTAGGTAAGAACGTGAATTTTGACCGTGACCAAGAAACGATTAGAATTGAATCAAA
>DNHN01000312.1 GCA_003485825.1 Bacteroidota bacterium
GTGATTAATGAGGTAATCGCAGTCAGTATAGTTATACCTGCACTTGGTCCATCCTTAGGTACTGCACCTGCAGGGAAGTGGATGTGTAAGTCATATTGGTCAAAGATGAGTGGGTTGATACCGTAATCGTCTGCATTGGCCTTAAGCCAGGTAGTCGCATTGATAGCACTTTCCTTCATCACATCTCCAAGTTGGCCTGTGAGGGTTATTTTTCCTTTTCCTCTAGTAAGTGAGCTTTCTACGAACAAGATGTCTCCGCCTACACTCGTCCAAGCTAGTCCAGTGACTACACCAGCTACTTCATTGGTTTCATAGAGGTCTTTTTCTATCTTGTCTTTTCCTAGTATAACTTCTATCTGGTCCGCAGTTATAGTAGGAGCAGGGTCATTGCTATATACTATCTCTTTAGCTTGCCACCTGCATATTTTTGCTAGTCGTTTGTCCAATGTACGTACACCACTTTCTCGCGTATATTGATCTACCACCATTTCGATGACTTTATCAGATATTTTCACCTGACTGGCTTTTAGCCCGTGTTCTTTTTTCTGCTTAGGAAGTAAGTGCTTTTTAGCAATACCTATTTTTTCTTCTACCGTGTAACCACTGATATCTATGATCTCCATACGGTCACGCAGTGCTGGCTGGATCGTGTCTAGTCTATTGGCAGTAGCCACGAAGAGTACTTTGCTTAGGTCATAGTCTAGCTCCACATAATTGTCGTGAAATGCATTGTTTTGCTCAGGATCAAGTATCTCCAATAGGGCAGAGGAGGGGTCGCCCCTGTGATCATTCCCAATTTTATCTATTTCATCCAATACAAAGATGGGGTTGCTTTTCCCTGCCTTTTTAATACTCTGTATGATACGGCCGGGCATTGCGCCTATGTAGGTTTTGCGGTGTCCGCGGAGTTCGCTTTCGTCGTGCAATCCTCCAAGACTCATGCGTACATATTCTCTACCCATTGCCTTTGCTATTGACTTTCCTAGGGATGTTTTACCCACACCAGGAGGGCCATAGAGGCAGAGTATTGGGGACTTCATGTCTCCTTTTAGCTTTAATACAGCTAAGTATTCTAAGATACGTTCTTTTACTTTTTCTAGTCCGAAGTGATCGGCATCTAAGACTTTCTTGGCTCTTTTCAGGTCAAAGTTGTCTTTACTAAACTCATCCCACGGTAGCTCAAGTAATAACTCTGCGTAGTTTAAGCTTACGGAATAGTCTGGAGTTGCTGGATTCATACGCAGTAGTCGATCTAGCTCCTTGGTGAATGCTTTGCCTACTTTCGTATTCCACTTTTTCTTGAGCCCTCTGGCTCTAAGACTTTCTATCTCCTTGTCTGGAGAGTCTTGCCCTAGCTCTTCTTGTATAGCACGTATTTGTTGCTGCAAGAAGTACTCCTTTTGTTGTTGATCTAAATCTACTTTTACCTTACTCTGAATTTTATTTTTAAGCTCAAGCATTTGTAGCTCTTTGTCTAAGTACGTGAGTACTCTATTTGCTTTCTTTTTGAACACAGAGAGTTCCAGAATTTCTTGTTTCTCATCTACACTTACATTTAAGTTGGAGGAGATAAAGTTGACTAAGAAATTGGGAGAGTTAATGTTTTTTAGTGCAAAACTAGCTTCAGAAGGAATGTTTGGAGATACTTCTACTATCTGTGATGCGAGATCTCTAATACTACTAACAGTGGCATTGGTTTCTTTTCCCTTATTCGCTTTGCTGTCTGTGGTAGCGGTGATGTTGCCTCTAAAGTAGGGCTCTTCTTGTGTGATTTCGTCTAACTTAAACTTGCGCTTACCTTGTATGATGACCGTGATATTGCCATCAGGCATTTTTAGCATCTTCAAAATATGTGCTAGTGTACCTACGGGATAGAGATCCTTAGCGGTAGGGTCTTCTATATTCTGATCTTTTTGAGCTACTACGCCAATAATCTTATCTCCCTTGTAAGCGTCCTGAATGAGCTTTATGGATTTATCTCTGCCTACGGTTACAGGAAACACTACGCCAGGAAAAAGTACGGTATTGCGCAGTGGTAATATTGGCAGATTATCTGGGTATGTTCCTTTATTGTCATCTTCAAAGTCACTATCTGCTATTACAGATATGATCTCCGAACCGTCCTCGTCACCTATAAAGTCACCTCCCAGTATTATTCTATTATTAAATGTCATATTGTCAAAATGTCACCATAGCGGGTTTACTTTACTACGGTACCTCACATGTGCAAAGGATATGCCATATATATGTACCAAAACTAAATCTATTGTTATTTAGTGAAGGATGTTGCGCTAGAATCATGAACGATATCGCTTTGAAGAGGGTACAAATGGCTAACTTGCCTGTAAGCGAATTTAGATTATTATTTGTGAAGTTAAAGATTCATTAAGATTGTATCTTTTTGTATCTTTGCCGCTTATAAAATCAATCAATATGAAGAATATAAAATTACTATCACTATTTACCCTAGTTACTCTTGGTGCATTATTTATTACAAGCTGTGGAGATACTACAGGAGACAATCCAACTCCGAAGCCAGTATTGAATTACTTAGCTGGTTCAGAATACATTTCTCAGAATACTTCGTTAGCAGCAAACGTTCCATTTAAGATTGCAATTACAGCATCTCATACGGATAATATTACGTCATTCAAAATTATCCAATCATTGGATGGTAGTGTAGATGTGGAGCTTTTTGATTCTGCAGATATCAGGACAAAATTGATATCAGAGTATATCTTTAACGGTACTACAGGAGAAAATGCAGGTACAGAAATATACACTTTTACAGTGTCAGATAAAGATGGAAATACAACATCAAAGTCGATCACTATTACTAATTTAGGAGACCCAGGTCTAGGTTTGGATGTTTTTGAATTTGAAAATGATGGAACTACTCCATTTAGAGTGTATAATTTTAGAGGAGTTAAGTCTGGAGCATATGGTATCACTATAGGTGGTAATGTACTATCTAACGAACCAAATTCAGA
>DNHN01000323.1:0-3404 GCA_003485825.1 Bacteroidota bacterium
GAAAATTTCGTATAGAGAGACGTATAATGCTTCGGAGGGTTTCTTTGGAATACAAGATCACCCAGACAAAGACATGCTCTTAATGCTGGATTATGGTATTTTTTATGAGTTTATCCCATTAGATGAGTTGGATAAAGAAAACCCGAAAGCATTATGGATAGAGGAAGTAGAGCTAAATACTACATACGCTCTCGTGCTGAATACCAATGCTGGATTATGGCGGTATATCATTGGGGACACCATAGAGTTTACTAGTAAAAATCCGTATCGAATAAGAATAATAGGGAGAACAAAGTCCTTTATAAATGCCTGTGGAGAAGAGCTTATGGTTCATAATGCAGAGCAAGCTATTACCCAAGCTCAGAAAATATGTAAGTGCACCGTGTCAGAATTTACAGCTGCACCCGTTTATTTAGATGGTAAGAAAAAAGCAAAACATCAGTGGGCTATAGAGTTTAGTAAACAGCCAGAGGACATCGCATTTTTTGAAAAGACCTTAGACCTAGAATTGCAAAAACTAAACTCAGATTACGAGGCTAAAAGGCAAGGAGACATGATACTTTTGCCACTTGAAGTATTGATTTGTGAGCAGAATGCGTTCTACAAATGGATGAAGGAGAAACACAAGTTAGGAGGACAGCATAAAGTCCCAAAACTGTGTAACAATAGGAAGATAATAGAAGAAATAATACAAATAGTAAAGAAATGAAAGGAATAAAAAACACATTACTAATAGTGATTGTAGCAGTTTTAGCAGCTTGTGGTTCAGCTCAAAAGGATACTGGAAATTCAGAAAGTACAACGATAAGCCCTCTAGAATTTCAGGCTAAAATAGCCAGCGGAGAGTTAACTTTGTTAGATGTACGTACTCCAGACGAGTACGCCTCTAATCACATAGAAGGTGCTGATAATATAAATGTCCGAGATGCAAGTTTTGGCGATAAAATTGCCCTATTGGATAAAACTAAACCAGTATTAGTGTACTGTAAGTCTGGAAATAGAAGTAGTACGGCTAAGAATGCAATACAGACGCTTGGATTTACGGTATTTGAGCTAGATGGAGGAATACTGAACTGGCAGAGTAAAGACTTGCCGTTAGAAGTGGATGAAGGTAAAGCAAGTACTCAATTTACCATGGCAAGCTATAATACAGCTATAGCGAATAATGACCTGGTGTTAGTAGATTTTTATGCCACGTGGTGTGGTCCATGTAAAATGATGGCTCCTCATATAGAAGCTATGAAAAAGAAACACGGAGATAAACTGACCGTATTAAAAGTAGATACGGATAAGAGCATGGAAGTTTCAAATCACTTCAAAATAAATGCGATACCATTAGTGAAAATATACAAACAAGGTAAAGAGGTCTATGATAAAACAGGCTATCATGCGGCAGAGGAATTAGATAGTCTACTGGCTAATTATCTTCCGTAGAAGATTCTTCTGTAGTCCCTAAAGTATCCCATCCTTGTGCTTCTAAAGGCACTACACTTCCTGATTTTGTGATGATTTCTTTGCCTTCGTGGGCAGCAGTGCAGTATCCTATTACGCTGATATCAAGCGAGTTTTTAATTTTGTCATACTGACTCTGAGGCAGGGTAAATAAGAGCTCGTAGTCTTCACCACCATTCATAGCGGTAGTGGTAGGGGGCACATTAAACTCTAAGGCCGTATCGTAAGTTTGCTGATCGATAGGTAGTTTGTCTTCGTATATTTTCATTCCTATGTTTGAGTTTTTGCATAAGTGAAATATTTCACTAGATAACCCGTCAGAAACGTCTATCATACTAGTAGGTAGGATGCTTAATTCTTCCAATAGCTCAATAATATCTTTTCTAGCTTCTGGTCTGAGTTGCCTACCAATAACATAGTCTTTCCCTTCTAAGTCTGGCTGCATATCTTTAGTCTCTAGGAATACTTGCTTCTCACGCTCCAATAGTTGAAGTCCCATGTAAGCACCACCTAAGTCTCCTGATACGCAGAGGAGGTCTCCTTCCTTGGCACCTGATCGTTTTACTATTTTACTTTCGTCAGCGTATCCTATGGAAGTCACTGTGATAGCCATTCCGGTGACGGAGCTACTAGTATCCCCACCGATTAGGTCTATGTTGTACTTTTCACAGGCAGCTCGGATACCTGTATAGAGCTCCTCAGCAGCTTGTAGTGTATACTTACTGCTAAGAGCTATGCTTACTAATACCTGTTTAGGAGTAGCATTCATGGCATAAATATCACTGATGCTTGCAGTGATGCATTTATATCCAATATGCACTAGGGGTGAATACATCATATCAAAATGAATGTTTTCTATGAATATTTCTGTGCTTACAAGCTGTGTAGCATTGTTGAACTTTATGATGGCGGCATCATCCCCTACACCTAGCAGAGTTTCTTTGTGTTTGGTCTCAAAGGATGAGGTAAGATGATCAATGAGTTTAAACTCTCCGAGTCTTTCGATGCTGGTTTTTTCTTTTTCTTCGAACATGTGCGTTTGCAAAGGTGTTGTATTTGACTTAAATTGTACGGGTATTGACGAAATTATTAAACTCTATAGGTCAAATGCTCTTCCCAAACCTGTGCATCTGTTGTGATGGATACATAAGTCATCAGGAGAATCAGGTATGTGATTTATGCATGTATACTTTGCCAAAGTATGAGGAAAATGAATTTAAAGATAACTCTTTGGCCCGTAAGTTTTGGGGTAGGGTGAGGTTAGAAAATGTAGCTGCTCAATATAAATTGACAGGTAGTTCTGCCGTGAAATCAATCATACATCAGATTAAATATAGGGGCAATACAGATTTAGGGATTGCTATGGGGGAGGTTTTAGGTGCTACACTAATGAAGAGTACTTTATTTACAGACGTAAACCTCTTGGTACCTGTGCCTCTGCACCCAAAGAAGGAACGATTGAGAGGCTATAATCAATGTGACCTACTCTTAACGGGTCTAGGTGCGGTAATGAATCTACCTATTGCAAAAAATAAATTAATTCGAAAAAAACACAACAGTACTCAAACTAAAAAAAATAGGTATGAGCGCTATATCAATAGTAAAGAAGTGTTTTGTATTACTGATATTGAGGCATTACAAAATAAGCATGTACTTATAGTTGATGATGTAATCACTACAGGAGCTACTATTGAAGCTTGTGCTAGTGTGCTATTAGATGTAGATGGACTTAAACTGAGCGTAGCAACGCTAGCCACAGGAATTTAACGGATTACTATCTTCTGCGCAAACAACCCATTTGCATATACCACGTATACTCCAGGATTTAGGTTTTTGACATTGATAGAAGTTTTAGATGATGCGCTTACGTCTACCTGATTAATGCGCTGTCCTAAACTATTCACGAGCTGTAGCGTGTAACTATTAGTGCTTTTATTTTCTATAAATAAGGT
>DNHN01000323.1:3454-4284 GCA_003485825.1 Bacteroidota bacterium
GGTTCATCATAGTAGCCACCATCATGTTCAAAGTAAATCTTTGCGGTATTACATATTTCTATACCCTCTGCGAGCACTGAGGAAAGTATGTTTAGGTGGTAGTCTATGTGTGCGACACCGGCATCCGTGGTTTCATTTTCTGGTTCTATATTGATGTTTTCCCAAGTAGTAATTAGCTTATTGATTCGTTCTCCTTTTTCATTAATGTAAGGCTCTACGCGAGTCACTGGATTATACTCCGAGTGACTGGTATATATATTTTGTAGCTTAGCACTTAATACTATATTAGGATCTAATTCATCTACTACGGTTAGTCCAGTTACTTGACGTCCAGTGGTATTTTTGATACCTACTTTATATCTAAGTAGTTCAGTTTGCGGAGCTAATGTTTTTCCATTTAGACAATGTTTGGTGTTCGGAGTATTGGTTCCTATTTCGTAGCTGAGCGTACTGGCATTGTTGGACATATCGCTGTCGGCTACACCGTTCTTAGTTTGCACACTAGCTATTAATTGAAGCTCAGTCTGATTTACAACTCGGTAGCTAATTTCAAAGCACTTGGATTCTCCTTGATTCAAGTCAATGGTCCAGGTAGCAATACCATTCTCCAACTTATCATAAGGTAAATCTGAGTTTAACTCATTAAAACTAGTGCCTATGGCCAGGGATAAAGTAGCACTTGTGATTGGCTGACTCCCTAAATTATCGATACATATAGTTGCTTTTTTGTCTTCACCTATATTAGCCGAAGTTCCATTGTTGTCAGATAAATTTACAGATATATCTGTAATGCCGAGAACTTGTCGTACACCCAAGGCTGCGCCATAGTA
>DNHN01000098.1 GCA_003485825.1 Bacteroidota bacterium
TAAGGGCTATGATGAATAAGGATGGTACACTTGACCCATCTAAATTACCTCCAATGCCACAATCTGAAAGACAAGCATTAATAACTCTTGCAAACCAAGCAAAAGAAATGTCTGATCGGATGTATCGTGATCAAAATGAATATGTTAAACGTGATGGTAAAGAGTTAGGGTATATAAACAACTATCTCCTTAGGTTTAAAGCTCTTGATAAAGTAGCTATTAAAAAGAATCGTGCAGGTTTTGAAGCAGCACTACAAAGTGAAACTAATCTTTCTGTATCTGAAGCTAAAGAGCTTACTGATAAGATTTTAGATAATCCTGAAATGAATGATCTTAGTTTATTAGACGATAACTTTTCTGTAACTAAAGGTGGTATTGTCCCTACATCACACAGAGAAAGAACTCTTAATCTATCTGAGAAAGATGCATTCAATGAGTTTATGGAAAGGGATATCTTTGCAAACATGTCTACTGCTGCTAAATCTGCTGCACGTTTTGTAACACATCGAAAGTATATTGGTAAAAACGGTGAAATACTAGCAGCACAATTACAGCAAATGGAAAATGAAGGCGTACCCAGAGACAAAGTTAATGAGATTGCTATGGGACTTAAGGATTTCTTAGATGCTGAATCAGGAAACTAGAAACGTCCAACAAGTAAAGATGGAAAAATTGCTATTGGTATTCAAAAAAACCTTATGTTTGTTACAACCATAGCAACCCTAGGTCTTGCTACAGTGGCCTCCCTTGTAGAACTTGCATTAGCAGGTCGAGCTTTAACAGCAGAACAAATCTATGGTCGTAAAGGGGCTAAGTCTGGTGATACTAGTTTAGCATCTTTTGGTAAAGAATTAGCTAAGGTTATTTCAGATGCTGTTATGTTTGCTGGTAATACTGCTGTTCTTAAAGACCCTGGATTAGGAAGTCAGTCACGTGGTCAGGAATTAATACGCAATCTTGGTTATTATGAATGGGATGTTGGTGCTGCTACAGTTACTGGTGTTACAGAAATGAACCCAGTACACGAAAAGTATTATAAGATGTTCTTTAAAATGACAGGTCTTACTGGTTGGACAAACATGACTCGTGCTCTTCGTGGTTCTATTGCTGCTGATTATATGTTTGATCATACAAGAACTATATCTGAATACAGAAATAGAGGTGGTGAAAAAACAAATGAAGTACAAGAAGCAGAAGAAGCTTTAAGAAACATTGGTGTTAATGTTGATGATGCTGTTGAAGTTTTTCAAGCAGATCAAAGAACAGATCCAAACTCTGCTTTGTCTCCAGAGCTAGAAGCAAAACGTGAAACTAATATGAGAACAGGGGCATTTAATTTTATTAACGATGCTGTTGCATTACCGACTGTAGCTAACAGGCCTATGATCTATCAAGACCCAAGGTTTGCTTTGTTTACACAGTTTCAAGGATTCATTGCTACATTTACAGCTAATCATATCCCTAAACTATGGGGGGAGTATGTAAAGCGTGGAACACCTTCGATGAAGTATAACGCTTTTGCTGTTATGACAACAATGATTATGCTTGGGTTTGCATCTCAGTATCTTAAAGATTTAATTAAATTTGGTGATAGAGATGAAGATGAATTAAAAACACTTGGTAATCCATACCTTGATACAGGCGAGTACATGCAACGTGGTATACGTGCATCTGGCTTAATGGGTGTTGGAGAGCGTGTCTTTGATCAGTTCTTTCCTTTGTATGAACAAAGATCTGATAACGCATTAGAGTGGGCTTGGAATACAGTGAGTGGTGAGGCACCTGCAGCGGGTACAGTGAAACGTGTTGCAAGGACATTAACTAATCTTGGAACTGGTGACTTTGGTGGTGCTGCTCAACAAGCAAGCAAGCTGGTTCCGTTTATTGGCATCGTTGGTGGTGCTGAAAGACTTTCAAACTTATACGATTGGGATTATAAAGGGGAAGATAATGGCAGTAATTAGAGGTGCTCCAAGCACAACACAAAAAGCTGTAGAAAAACTACAAGAAAGTATGGTAACTGCAGCCCCTGAAGTAGATCCTAATATGGTACAGCAAAAAGGAGAGGCTCCGGTCTCTCCTATTTCTGGAAGTATTTTTGATAGGATTGCTGCACAACCTGTGGTTGAGACTTCGCAAGATAATATAGAACAACAAGCAGAGCAAGTAGGTGAACAAGTACAAAGGGCTGTAGCAGAAGGATCTCCTGTAGCCCCTGAGCTTGCTGCTATTGCAACTGCTGAGTTAGAGTCTAATCCTAAACGCCTTAATCAAAAACAACTAGAACGGGCTGAAGCAAAAAAGAATATTGTTAAGCCACTTAATGAACGCACTGAAGAAGATTCAGGTCAGTGGTTCTTTAATGCTGTTGTAGCAGAGGATGCTGCTTCGGATGTAACATCTGGGCCTATGTCAGACGGTGGTCTTGTAGCTCGTGCTAGGAATTTGTCTAATCAAGTTAGCGAAAAGAATATTGGATTTGGTGGGTTAACATCTGCTGCTAAAGACAATGTAGCCTTAAATACGCTTAACGCTCTTGGGGCTTATGATGCAGAATCTCAAATGCCAAGTAGGGATTTTCTTCAAACAATGTCCGTTGTTACTGAAGATACCATTTCACAACTTGCATTTAGTGAGCCAACATCTCTTGATATAAACCCTGGAGAAACTGCTATCAATAATGATGGTGAAGTTCAAAACATAACAGAAGAAGAGATAGCTCAATCAACACCCTTTTCAAAAGCTAAAGCCAATCGTGATCTAGGGACACGAATAAGCAGAGAGTTCCAAAGGTTGCGTAATAAAGCAGAGGATAGGCCGACAGATGAGTACCAAGACATAAGCGCAGATGAGGCTATTGCTCTTGGGGATATGGCAAAGGAGTTATATTGGGCAGCAAATAAAACTGTTGATGGTAAGAACTTTCTTGTAAGACAAAAAGCAAATGACGGTCAAGTGTATTTTACTTTAACCAAACATGGTTCTGATATGCTAAAGCAAGGAGCAGCTAGACGTAAGCGTATGTTCCCTGGAAAACAAATAAAAGCTCAGAAAACCCCAGGCGTTCCTCTCACAGGTGAGGCAAAGAAACAAACCCGTAGAGTATCTTCTAAAGGAGGTGCACTCACAGGAACCCAAGAGCTTGATGAAGCAATGCGTAATCTTAATAAAGTAGCTAATGTTGTTGATCCTCGTAGACTTAAGATTTTATATCTTACAGCACTACCTGTATTACTTGGTCAAGCTTCTCCTGATTCTCTTTATGCATCTTTAAATCATGTTGGTCAAGATAAACTAAATAAGTTTTTGGCTAAGGCTTCTGCTAAAACAGGAAGTCCAACAGAGAAAGAGACTAAAAATGCAACACAAGAATATAATGATTTAATAAATGATTTAGCTCAAGACTTACGTGGCATTGCTTTAGAACGTAAGGGGGCTAACTATCTTACATATTATGTTCAAGCATTCAACACTCGTATTGCTCCGCAACAGTCTACTCTTGATCCTACAACATCTAAGACTGCTAGGTTTGTAACTCGTAATGCTAAGCCCTCATTAGTAGATTCAAAGACAGGCACTGGAAGACGTATTGAACGTAACCTTAGACAGATGTATGCTATGCATCTTGTAGAAGGAGCAGGTTCTAAACTTCCTAAAGAAAGAAACCAAATGCTTGTCATAGCATCCCCTAAGTTAGCTAAGTGGGGGGTTTCTTTACGTGAAGCTTTAAATTCTATTCCTGATTCTAAGATTGAAGAGATATCTCAGGCTATTGAAGATGGGGTTTCAGTTAATGATCCAAACTTTCCACAGGTACCACAGCTACCTTCTGATTTAGATCCAGAGTTGTTAGAAACAATTAAGAAACAAGGGGAAGATGGTCAAGCTTATATTGATGGCCTTATTGACTTTGCAAATTACTATGAGACAGTGCAAAACGCTTATACTAATAAAAAAGCAGGTAGGTCAGACGGTAACTATCAGTTTCCTTCTTTCTTTAATGCGTATATGGATGGTAAGACTAATGGTCTAGCATCTAATGGTATGCAAATGGGATCTATGTCTGTTGCTCGGAGAACAGGTGTACTAAGAAGTCAAAACACTTCTGCCATTGATAATAATGAAGACATACGTGACGAGTTAGCAAACCTTTTGTTAGCTAGTCTAGATGATGGATTTGATGGGCATACAGGTGAAGTTGGTGAGTACTTGCATAGCATTGCAACTGAACTGTTTAGTATTCGTGCGTTGAATAAGGCTACCACCATGACGTTTGGTTATGGGAAAGAGTTGAATTCTTTTAAACGTGACATTCGTGAATACTTAGATCTTATGGAACAAGAAAAAATAGCAGAAGGATCTAACTACAATGAAATAGCACTGGCTGTTGAAATCCTTACGCCTGATAACCCAGACGGAAGACAGATATTGGTTGAAATACTTCATGCTAAGTATGTACCATCTCTTGTTCAGGTTCTTGACAAGAGGGCCTTGCAGTCTCGTAATGTTATGCGTGGGGCTGCTATGCTTCATGCTCTTTCTAATGAGTTGTTTACTATTGAATCTCCTACAGGGACTTCTCTTAATCTTGGTGGCTCTGCTACTACAGGATACATTGAGGGAGATGCTTACAAGGTTTGGTCTGATGGTAAGTATAACCAAAGAAAGGTAGGACGTTTTGGGGATGAACTAACTGCAGCTGCTCCAAGGCTTATGGATGACGTAAGTGTCCCTGGGGAGAGGGCGTATGGTGGATCTGTACCAGCCCCTGTTCAATCCCTAGATGCTGCTACGGTTATTCGCACAGCTAGTGGAAAATCTTGGTCTAGGCTTGAAGCAGCTTCTGGTGGTGCTCCATATCTTCATACTATTTATGATGCCTTTAAGGTTGATGCTATGGGGTATGATGTTGTACTTGAAGAGGTCAATCAAAACTGGTTAGATTTAAACATGCAGTGGTCATATCTTGAAAAGACTTCTGATGCATTAAACAATCTTAGAACTAAGTTTGCTGAAAGATACAGTGGACGAGACCCTAATGATGCTCTTACAGCAAACGAATGGAGTATGGCTGGATACCTTTTAGAACAAACAAAAGTAGAAGGTAAGTCAATAAGTTCAAACCTTATGAATAAACTTTCTAAGGTGCTTGATCTTCCCGTGGTTGATAAAGATAATAAACTTATTGAAAAACATCCAGAGGTAGAGGAAGCTACAAAGCGAATTGAAGACGTTATGATTGCTGTTGGTTATAACCCTAAAAGTCCACCTGCACAACCTACTGTGCGACACATAAAGGCTTTTGTTCAAGCGTTTAGTAAAGAACTAAACATGCAAGGTAGACTTAATAAGATGATTGCAGAGACTAACAGAGATAAGGATGCTCTTAAATCTGAAATAGAAAAGCAGATTTCAGACGGTAACTTTGGTGTGTCTCAATATTACGATCACTAGAATAAAAAAAATACCCCTACTAGAATCCAATTAAGGAAACTAGTAGGGGCTTTTTTATTTAAGCATACCGTTTTTAGCCAGTAGCTCTCTGATATCACGCTCAGCATTCTTCTTGATCTCTGCAGCTTTGTCAGGTTCTAAACCTCCTTCAACTGCTTTGTCATAGTTATACTGTAGCATGTCTTCGTTAATCTTATTTGAGTATGCAGAGTCTGGTGATAAACCAAACTGTTCTACATATTCCATGTCATCTACTGGTGCTCCACGCAGAGCCAAGTAGTTATACGATTTTTTATCGCTCATTGTTATCTCCTTAGGCAAAGAAGTAATCAGATTCATAGATCTGTGTTACATCTAGATCACCTAGTTGTGGTTGCTCAACGTCAAGGTTAGTAGCATCAGTGATGATGTTGTCTTGAATTAAGTCATAGTAATTTCTTTTATCGTACATATCGATAAATGTTTTCTTTGTCTTTGTTAGTAACTCTTCGACATCACATGCATGAGTACTAAAGGAATCATGTACTGCTCCGAAGTCACCATTCCAGTCTTCAATAACCAATGCCATATGGCTTGCATCCTGACTGTGAATGTAGTTAGGGCTGACACCGCACATAAATCCGCGAATGTCTGGGGTCTTCGTAGGTACTCTTGCCACATGGTTTACTCCTTTGTGTCCCTTAGAGTCAGTCTTGTATCCACTTATGGTACCTCTACATTTACGTGTAGCTGTTGTAAAGTTTTCATAGGTTACTTTAAATCCTGAAGGTGTTACCCATGTAAGTTTATCTCTACCGTTACCATAGATGAGCTTACTCTTGAAAGATTTTAACTCGACAGTTAGATTGTTTAACTCTTCAATCTCTTCATCTGTTTTATCTTTCTTAGTATATAGTTCTTTCTGATCCTTGACTAGTTGTTTGTATTCAGGTCCAGCAACATCTCCATTGGGACAGAACTTTTTGTACTCACCGATCTCATACTGTGCAATCTTTTGTAAGAATGCCATAGTGTGTAAAGGACCTGGGCATACCATGTTGATTGCTTTGATTAGTAACTTAGATAACTTATCACAGTCATCTTGTGTTATACCATAAGTGAGGTGGAAGTCTTCTGTCTTACAATCAAAGAACATGTTCTCAGCAATCTTCCTAGCACCTGCAGAGTATGCTCTTGTCATACTCCCACGTTTAGATATACCTTTTCTGATGTGCTTCATTGGCATCTTATCTAAGATACATTTAAGACGATCATCAGTGACAAGGTTATACAATTGCTTCGCAGTCTGAACATAGAAGTCATATTGTATATCTACTGGTACAAGGCCTACAAGCCTCCCTGTGTGGCTGTCCTTAGAAATAGCACCTAGATGCTGCCAACCATTGTTAGACCCGTCTACGGGCACTGGAAGGTGGCTTATGTAGATTCTATTATCTTTGACTGCTTTTTGATAGTCGTACCATTCAAGGCAGCAAGCAAGAAACGATACTGGTTTCTCTGCGATATCAGCAATGATAGACTCTCTACCCATTTCAATTAAGATGTTCATATTGTCATTAGTCCAGCGTACCCTATCCTCTAGTGTAAACTTATCTACACTAATAGACTCTAAGCCTTCTTCTTGTAGGTACTTTTGGTATTCACCTTCACACCACTCAGGTAGCTCATCAATGTTGTAGCTTTGATTGAAACTACTTGCTGTGTGTACAGCTAACCAGAAGAGTCCATCCTCTGTCATAGGTTTACCCCTGGCAAAAGACATCATACCCCTGGCAAGATCAGATCCCTGGTAGTTTAAGAAAGACTCTGAGTAATAAAGCCTACCACGATAGTCGGCTTGCATGTATTGATAGAACACATCATGTTCATACAGAAGCTTGGCTTTCGTAGTGATGAAACCCCACTCAACATTCTTACTTCTACGTTTCATTTCTTTAGCATCGTTATCTTCGATGGGTACAGATGAAACAAAAGAATCTTTGTTGTCCATTAAAGCATCGTAGACACGTTGGTTAATACGCCAACCTGTCCTTTGTAGATTATCTACTGCTTTAATCCAAGGTTGTCCTATCATTGTACGGAACTCATCGTTGTCTTCTTCTGTCCAGTTCTTGATTAGGGGTTCACCATCTGGTTGTGTAACCTTTGTTATTCTTTCTGGTCTTTTTAGTACTGTGTGATTTAAAGAGATCCTTGATAGTGCCTCAGGGATATCTGCTAGATCAATCCATTTAGCTGTAGCTGATACAATATAGCTAGTGTCCCTTGTCTTTGGGTGGTATAAGTTAATATATCCACAGTTAAAGAAAGCTTCAATGAAGAGATCACCTAGTCTTACATGCATATTCCAGGGTAACCCAGGGGGTTCTCTTTTTATTACACGTGCTACACGTTGTCCTATTGCTGTGGATACAGCAGTTAACTGTGCAGTCCCTGCAGGACTATCGGAGGTATCGTAGGTGAATCTCATTTGTATTGTTTGAAATGCTACAGCAACTAGCCGTGGCATATCTTTTTTATATTCTTTGTATAACCTCAAGAGTACACCACCTGAGTTAGCCTTAGGGTTATTTGGATTAACCCTTGAGACTTTATCTATCAGGTACTCTGAGATCTGATCGAATGGATTCATACAATCCTCTTTCTGTTTTAAGTTAGGCACCCCCAACTGATGGGGGCGATATCTTCTAGACAGTCACCAAACATCTTGGCTAACTCTTGGATCTCTACTTGTGCATGTGCATCTGTACGTTGAGCATAGATACGTGCAGCAGCAGCTAGGGATCCTGTTTCTACCCATTCAGTCATCATTGATTGAGGTAGAATCATACGTGCTTGTTCAGGGCATACACCCTGGGCTAACATCTTTTCATAACACACAATAGCGTTTTCATGGATATCCTTTAGATATTTATTAGGGAAGTACTGAGACTCAGCATCACCACTGGATCCTTGTTTAGCCCCATCTGTTGGTTTAGCTCTCCATGTAGTAGGTTCATAGAACTCCGGTGTACTGTCAACATATCTTCGGGACACCTCATTACGTGTAATACCAACTATATGTTTGAACCACTGTCGGGCTACAAAAATAGGTGCTTTGATACGTACTTGGTATTGTACTTGACTGAAGGGTGTCCAGTGACCGTGTTGTGCTAAGTATTTAATTAGTTTTTTATCTTTATTATTTAAACGTTTAATAGTATGAGGTTCTCCAGGATTACAATCTTCATCATAACCAACCTCGATTGTTTCATATTCAGATTGTTTATTAAAGGAGACTCTAGCAGCATTAACTACTGCTAGGTCACTCCCCATACTATCAATCAGTGTTACTTCAAACTGTGAAGTATTCATCAAATCCTCCTGAAGATACTAGTCTTGTTGTCTTATTGTTGTACGTAGAACTTCCGGCAGGTCCTGTAAGTCCGGTGAATCTAGACTTGAGTACTTTGAACTTGATTGTGTTTCGTTCTGACTCTGACTCTGCGACAAGGTTTCTTGAGAAGGCAATGATGTCGAACGAGATCTGCTTGATCGAACCACTGCCTTTGATATCATCGATAGATGCGATGTTCCCTTCTTCAAAACTCTTACCCCCTTGGGCCTTGCGTAGGTGTGAGATGAGACCCAACCATACATTGTGTTTCTTTACAACCTTCAATAGGTCAGACATTACTTTATCTACCGCTTCGTTACCAGATAGTCCTTCAGAACCTTCTGATACTGCGATAGTGATGTGGTCAAGAACGAGGTACTTGCAACCCATAAGGGCCATGTATTCGATCTTATCGATAAGAGATGAGTCCCCAACGGAGCCTTGGTGATCCAAGAGAACCAGTCGCTCGTCACCAAACACAGCTTCGTATCCGCGTCTAAGTTCCTCTTCACTAGTTGGTGGAGGATCCATGATGTTACGTTTAAGTTGCATTGAGATAAACTTTTCGGCTGTATCTCCAACACTTTCTTCCAGACTAATGAGTCCAACCTTATCACTTGTCTTAGCAAGAAGGTCAAGAACAATCTCTTTAATGACAGTAGACTTACCACTACCAGTGCCAGAGGTAAATAGAGTAATCTCACCATAGCGTATCCCCTTTAGTTTTTCATTGAGTCCACTCATACAGTCAGGATAAGGAACAGACTCTACGTTTTGTCTTGATTTAAATTGTTCCCATACTGCTTCTCCTGTTACAATACCTGCAGGTGACCAGACTTGAGCAGTAAAGATAGCATCATTAAGAGACTTTGGCCCATGCTTTATTAGTACTTCGCATGGATCTTTCTCTTGTAATCTAGCAATTCTTACCTTACCAGCACTAAACATTTTAGCTGCAGCATCTTGTGCTTTTTGACCTGCATCGTCTTGATCAAAACACAGTACAATTTCTTTGAATGAGTTAATCCAGTCACGTTGTTCTAGAAGACCTCTAAGATTAGATGCTGATGGGATTGATACAACATTCCAGATCTTCTTACTGGTACTCAGCATACTTTGGGCTACCGCACAGGCATCTAGTTCACCTTCAGTGATAACCAATCTGTGTTTACCAGCAACACAAGAAGACTGAC
This sequence comes from Bacteroidota bacterium, assembly GCA_003485825.1. GTDB lineage: Bacteria > Bacteroidota > Bacteroidia > NS11-12g > UBA9320 > UBA9320. The sequence goes on from DNHN01000098.1 coordinate 10,024, forward strand.
CAAACAGTTCACAGTCTTTGAAGTCACCATGAGTCTTGAACTCTTTTGGTAACTTACGTTCTTTGTATGCGACAGTGATACCATGTTTTGTGTACGGATAAAAGTGTGCTTCAGGTATACCTGTATCTGTTACACTCATTTTAATACCGAAGTGATCTATTACTTCTTGAGAGATACCACGAGAAGTAACAGGGTAGCTACGATAAGAACTGATATCGGAGAACTTAGTAAGCTCAGTAAAGGTGGTAGGTTCATAACTATCCATGTTTGTATTTACTTTCTTTGATTTACCACAGCTGAAGCAGTGACCTACTCCATCAGTGTATGTTGTGAATGCATCGGAACTACCACATTCTGGGAATGGGCAGGGTCCTTTAGTATATCTTCGTTCATTCATTTAGTTTCATCTT
>DNHN01000304.1 GCA_003485825.1 Bacteroidota bacterium
AAATCCTACATCTCCACATATTAAGCGATCCATGGGGTTCTCACTTTCCATGTCTACCTTAAATTCTTCAGTAGCCTTTGCTTGATCAGGAGTGTCTTCGTATAAAAAACTCGCTTCTAACTCAGTTTGAAGGTAGGTGTCAGGGCTGAATTGGAACCCTTTTTCTGCTTTTCGCTTGGCATAGAGTGCAATTAAATCTTTTGCTATATCTTTTACCTGAGCTTTGGTTTTTCGCTTCAGGTTAGACCACGCATCACTCCCTAGTTTGTTGATTTTAGGATCTGTTCCGTCCTTGCCTTTGTACTTACTAATCTTATAGAGTGAACCAATATTCACATAAAGTAAGTCTCCATTTTTGTATTCTATTCGCACAGCATCCTGCAGCTTGCCAGCCATTTCTATGCGTTGGAGTCCTTTAAACTGACCCACTCCATGGTCTATGTGGACTACAAAGTCTCCTGGATTGAGGTCTTGTAATTCTTTGAGGGATATCTGACCCGAAGTGGATTTTTTACTTCCGGACTTGGCAAGATAAAACCTATTGAATATTTGGTGCTCTGTATATGCAGCTATTTTGAGATCATGATCTATAAATCCTTCACTTAAGCTTTTGTATACCGGCTGTATGGTGTAGCCTGCCTGTAAATCATCAAATATACTCTCTAACCGCTCTATCTGTTTGGCGCTCTCTGAGAATACCAGGGTAGTGTATTTTTTTTGATCTAGAGATTTTAGGGTGTCTATTAGAAGGTTAAAATTCTTATTTACAGGAGGTTGCGGTACTTGGTTAAACTGTAACTTTACAGAAGGTCTAAAAAATGTTTGACTGCTAAACTCAATGACAGGCTTTTTATGGAGTTGATTTGCTATCTCTTCTACATCAAAATAGAGCTGCTTTGGGCTATGCTCTGAAGTCGCTTTTTCCATAGCTTTTTCCCATCCTTTTTCCATTTTCGCTAGAACGTATGGAAGATCGTATGTGCACACTACTGGTTTTTTGCCGAGGTAGTTGAATATGTCAGTGTGTCCCTCATCCTTCATGCTTTCTTGCACATTAGGGACTACAGTAGCACGCACTAGTTTCTTTGTGCTGAGTTGGCTGATTGGGTCAAACTCACGAATACTTTCAATGGTGCGACCGTCTAGTTCTAACCTAAAAGGAAGCTCACTGGCATAGCTAAATAAATCGATAATACCGCCACGTATAGAGAATTGCCCTGGTTCGTACACGAAATCCTCTCGGTAAAAAGTATACTCATTAAGCACTTCTATCAAGAAATCTAAATCGACCTCCTCGCCGATCTTAAAGGTAAGTTTAGTTTTTTGAAAGGTATCTTGAGTTATTATTTTTTCGAGTAGAGCCTCGGGATAAGAGACTACTATTTTCGCTTGGTCCAGATCTGATAGTGCATCCAATACGCTTGCTTTGCTTTGTATTTTGGTGCTCTCTGGCACTCCCATGTCAAAGTTTCTACGAAAGGAATCTTTCCAAAGAAATACGTAGTTATGGTCCGTAAATAGCTGTAAGTCAGCGTATACGTATTCTGCATCTTCTTGATTGTTGCAGACTACCAGTACGCTTCTTTCGGTATTTTTTTGCAAATGGGCAAAGAGAAGTGACTTAGCGGAGCCGATACAGTTTTGAACTCCAAAACGAGATTTACCGGCACTAATTTCCTGCTCCAATTCTTGAAAAATTGGGTTTTCATTAAAGAGTTGTACGAATTCTCTACTGTTCATTTAGAAAGGATGAGTTGCTGTGGGCAGCAAATAGTGTGCGAATATAACCGTACACTTTACTATAAAGCTGAGATCGATTATCATTTTGAACTTAGACTGTCTGAAAATCGTGAGTCGCAACGGAAATTGATGAAGGCATAGTGGACTATGACAAGTCAATTTTTGGAAGCAAATGGCTATTTTGGGGTCGAAGCAGGATGCCTTACCTAGCTGATTTTAGGAAAATCTGTGGCTCATAAGAATAGTCGAACTTAGGCTTTTAGTTGGACCGGATACTCATTTATATAGAAAGTCAAAAAAGCGTGCCGTAATCATTAATTTTAGGTAAGAAATAAGGCGGCATTCTAAACCCATTTTCTATTTTTGTGTTAACATTAAAATAATGCTAAATCATTCTTATCTAAGCAACGCAGATGTGGACGCTACCGAGCATCTCTATCAACAGTACAAAGAAGACAAAACCTCAGTAGACGAAAGCTGGCAACGATTTTTTGAAGGCTTTGACTTAGCATACGGCGATACCGGTCTAAACGATTCTGGGGGGGCTGTAAGTGAAGATATGATGAAGGAAATCAATGTCCTCAATCTTATCAATAACGGATACCGCTCTCGTGGTCACCTATTTACAAAAACCAACCCAGTACGCCAGCGTAGAACATATACTCCAGACCTTAGCATAGAAAACTTTGGTTTAAGTAAAAGAGATTTAGAAAAGAAATTTAATGCAGGGGTAGCCTTGGGTATAGGCCCAGCCAAACTGAAAGATATCATAGCTCACTGTGAGCAGACATACTGCGGAAGTATAGGTGCTGAATATATGTACCTAGAAGATCCTAAGAAGATAGAATGGCTACAGAGTAGAATGGAGAAGCGTAAGAACACGCCTGATTTTACGCTAGAGCAGAAGAAGCTGACCCTTGAGAAACTAAATCAGGCGGTAGCATTTGAAAATTTCTTACACACCAAGTACGTAGGTCAAAAACGATTTTCACTAGAAGGACTAGAAACACTGATACCTGCTCTGGATGCCGCTATTGAACTAGGCGCTAGTCATGGGGTAGAGGAGTTTGTGATAGGAATGGCGCACCGAGGAAGACTCAATGTGTTGGCTAATATTATGCAAAAAAGTTATGCTGAGATCTTCACTGAATTCGAAGGGAAGGCATACGTAGATTCTGTTTTTGAGGGAGACGTAAAATACCACTTGGGGTATACCAGTAAAGTCAAAACCAGCTTAGGTAAGGAAGTAAAACTGAACTTGACGCCTAATCCAAGTCACTTGGAAGCAGTAGATCCTGTAGTGCAAGGCATAGCTAGAGCAAAGCTTGATCAGCAGTATGGCAATGACTTAAGTAAAATTACCCCAATTCTTATCCATGGTGATGCAGCTGTAGCTGGTCAAGGGATTGTGTATGAAGTGCTTCAAATGGCTGGATTAGAAGGGTATAATGTAGGTGGGATTCTTCACCTTATAACCAATAATCAAATCGGATTTACCACGAATTATACAGACGCTCGTACGTCAATTTACTGTACAGATGTAGCTAAGACGACTAAGAGTCCTGTGTTTCATGTGAATGGTGATGATGTAGAGGCAGTGATATATACAATCAAACTTGCACTCGAGTATAGACAAACATTTAACTCAGACGTATTTATAGATATTTTAGGGTATAGAAAATATGGACACAATGAAGGTGATGAACCTAAATTT
>DNHN01000328.1:0-3802 GCA_003485825.1 Bacteroidota bacterium
GGAAAATTACCCTATTCTAAAAGTGAATCTATTTGGAAAAAGTTTAAAGAGGCAACAAAGAAATTTAATAGAGAAAAGAACAACTTTTATAAACAAGAGAAAAATACTCAACAAAACAATCTTAAAGCCAAATTAGACCTTATTAAACTAGCTGAATCCCTCAAGGATAGTGAAGATTGGGAAACTACAACAAACACATTCAAGAAAATACAATCTGATTGGAAAAAAATAGGACATGTCCCAAGGAAATTTTCAGATGATATTTGGAAAAAGTTTAAAACCTCTTGTAATTATTATTTTGACCGTTATCACAACCAGAAAAATGCACTAAGTGACGAGCAAAAAGAAATAATAGCCAAGAAAATTGCTTTTGTAGAGGGTCTTAATGCCAAGGATTTTACAACCAAAGATACTTTAACAAACCTTATGAACAATTGGAATCAACTAGGAAGTACTCCAAGAGGGTCTAAAGCTGTTGATATCCAATTTAATAAGTTTATAGATACTGTTTTGTCAAAACTATCTTTAGACAAAAGTGAAATTGTTTTATTGAAATTTAAGAATATTATAAATGGATATCTTGCAAATAACGATACTAGAAAATTAGATTCAGAACTTATATTTGTTAGAAAAAAAATTGATGAATCAGTTCGTGAAATTCAACAATTAGAAAATAATTTAAGTTTTTTCTCTAATACTTCAGATGACAATCCTATGGTCAAAAACGTTCATAAAAATATAGATAATTTTAAGAGAGGGTTAATGGTTTGGAAAGATAAATTAGCTTATCTAAGATCGTTAGACTATTAATTTAATATAAAAAGCAAAAAAAAACTCAGACTTTAGTCTGAGTTTTTTTTTATTTTAAAAAGGGATTAAGCAAAAAGACTATCAATCTTTTCTTTTTCTTCTGCTGCTAAATCAGCATCAATCAAAATTCGCCCACTATGTTCATCTATTGTAATTTTTTTCCTGTTGGCAATCTCTAATTGAATCTGCGGAGGAATTGTAAAGAAAGACCCACCAGATGCACCACGTTCAATAGATACAACAGCTAGCCCGTTTTTCACTTTATTTCTAATTCTTGTATAAGCAGTTAATAAATGGTTATCAATTGAAGCTGAAAACTCTTTTGATTTGTCCAATAATAATTTCTCTTCTTTTTCAGTTTCTTTTAAGATAGAATTTAATTCAGCCTTTTTGTGATCTAAGTGAACTTGTTGTTTATCTAGCTTTTCTTTAGTTGTTGCAATAACTTCGTTCTTTTGTTCAATTTTAACTTGAAACTCCTTAATGCGTTTTTCAGATAATTGAATTTCTAATTCTTGATATTCAGTTTCTTTTGCTAAAGAATCAAATTCTCTATTATTTCTAACATTTTTTTGTTGTTCTTCATATTTTTTCATCAAAGTAATAGATTCTTCAATGGCTAGTTTCTTGTTATTGATATCTGTCTCTAAGTTAGAAACATCTTCAGATAAGTTAGAAATTCTAGTATTTAAACCTGTTACTTCATCTTGTAAATCCTCAACCTCTAAAGGCAATTCACCTCTTACATTCCTTATTTGATCTATTCTAGAATCAATTAATTGTAAGTCATAGAGCGCTCTTAACTTTTCTTCTACAGTAACTTCTTTCTTCTTTGCCATGTTTATAAATAATAAATTGGATTTGTACTTTTTTCTGATAAAATGATTGCAAAACTAGTGAATTTTTTTGTAAGATAGTCAACCAAAAGATTTTTTGTAAACTGTTCACTTTCATAATGTCCAACATCAATTAATAAGATTTTACCTTCAGCTTTAAAAAAATCATGATACTTAAAATCTGCACTGATATAAACATCTGCTTTTTTGTGAATTGCATCAGCAATTGCAAAACTTCCAGAACCACCCAAAACTGCTACTCGCTTTACTAATTTTCCTGTTTTATTTGAATAACGAATTCCATTTGTTTTGAAGGTTTTTTTTGTATGCTTTAAAAAGTCTTCCTCTGGCATGGGTTTAGGTAAATCTCCTATCATACCCATTCCACTAGCATCATCATCTTTGGGAAGTAATATGCTGTTGTTTGATAAACCTAATACCTCACACATTTTTGCACTCACGCCAACTTTACTATTATCTAAAGCTGTATGTATAGCATAAATAGCAATATTGTTTTGTATGGCTTTCATGACTACCTTTTCAACGTAAGAGTTTCCGTTAATTTTCTTCAAACCACTAAAAATTATAGGATGAAAGCTTACAATTAAATTACATTTTGTTTTAATAGCCTCGTCAACTGTTTCCTCTAGAGTATCTAGTGTTACCAAAACTCCCTTAACTTCAGTAGTTTCATTTCCGATCAATAAACCCACATTATCAAAATCTTCAGCTTGGTGTAATGGAGCTATTTCCTCCAAGTAATCACTTACATTCTTTATGGTCATATTGATCTTATTAATTATGGATGTTACCTATAAAACTCTAAAGTAAACTTACATGAGTTAAAATAACATTCTCAAAGTTACTATTTTAATTTAAAAATGTTTAAAATATTTCCCTTACTTTTTTTTCTATGAACGAGTTTAAAAATAGAAGAAAAATTTTATTGTATTTTCGTGCTATTATCACACTTTCAGGGTTTGTCATTAAAAAAATAATTTGTGAGTCTATTACGATTTTTGCTGTATCCATTTTCACTCTTATATGATTTAGTTACGCGTATTCGAAATCTTTTTTATGACCTTGGTTTTTTTAAATCTAAATCGTTTAGTATTCCAATCATAGCTGTTGGAAATTTAAGTATTGGAGGAACAGGAAAGACACCTCAGATAGAATACTTGATTAAAATTTTACAAAATAATTATAAAATAGCTGTGTTAAGTAGGGGGTATAAAAGAAAGACCAAAGGTTTTATTTTGTTAAATGGCACACATACTTCAGAGGATGTTGGTGATGAGCCTTTGCAGTTTTTTAAAAAATTCTCAAAAATATATGTTGCAGTCGATGAAAATCGTGTGAATGGTATTCTAAAGCTACAGCAAAAGCAATCTATTGATGTTGTTTTGTTAGACGATGCATATCAACACAGAAAAGTAAAAGCAGATTGTTATATTTTATTAACCAAGTTTGATGACTTATATACTGATGATTTTGTTTTACCTACTGGGAATCTTCGTGAAAATAAAAGAGGAGCTAAAAGAGCTCATATTATTATAGTGACCAAATGCCCTATTGATCTCTCGTTAGAAAAACAACAAGACATAAAAAGAAAATTAAAAGCTACTTCAAAACAGCACGTCTTTTTTTCTAGCATTAGTTATCATAACAAAACCTCAGGTAATCTCAACATACCTATAGACTCTTTAATTAATTATGAAATAGTACTGCTTACTGGTATTGCCAATCCAACACCATTGGTTTCATTTTTAATAGCAAAGGGTAATAAAGTTTATCACTTAAAATATTCAGATCATCATAACTTTACTTCAAAAGAAATTGATGCTATTATGGCTAAGTATACTGCATTAACTTCCAAGAAAAAAATACTTTTAACAACTGAAAAAGATTACATGAGATTGTCTAATAAAATTTCTTCTTTGAGTTATCTTAAGATGTCTACCAAGTTTTTAGAGGGTGACAATCAGTTTATCGCCTCTGTGAAATCATTTACAAAGGTTCTTGAGTAAATTTTAAAGCCAAGAGAAATACACCCAGTAGACGCTTTTACTTCTTGTAGTTTTTTGGGAATTCAACAAGTATGGTAGCTCCTTTTTTTATGTCTTTCCAATGTTTTTCATCAAATTGAATACCAATTA
>DNHN01000328.1:3878-23736 GCA_003485825.1 Bacteroidota bacterium
AGATATCCATCACTAAAGCTATACAATTCTTTTTTAATTTTAAGGTTTGAAAGCGGGTAGTTGAAATTTTGACAAAATATAACACTGGTATGAAGTGCTCTGTTAGCTACACTTGAAATAAATACATCAGGTTTATTAATTTTTTTAGACAGAAATTTAGACATCAAATGGGCATCTTTAATACCTCTTTTCTTGAGAGGTCTATCTATGTCATTAATTCCCTGATACTCCCAAGAGGATTTAGCATGTCTAACAATGTATAATGTTTTCAAACAATTCTATTTTAGAATAGTAAATATAAAAATTAAGGTTCCAATCTTTCAATTTTCCATGAAAAATCTTCTTTTAACGTATAAAGAATTCTGTCATGCATTCTATTGGGTCTACCTTGCCAAAATTCTATAGCTATTGGTTTTACTAAAAAACCACCCCAATGAGGAGGTCTTGTGATTTCTTTTCCTTCAAATTTTTCTTCAAACTTTTGAAGATTCTTCTCTAAAATATCTCTAGATGCTACAACCGTACTTTGGTTAGAGGCCCAAGCACCAAGCTTACTTCCTGTTGGTCTAGATTCAAAATATCCATTTGATAAATTTTCTGATAATTTTTCAGCTTTACCTTTAATGATAATTTGTTGTTCTAGTGCTGGCCAAAAAAAAGATAAACAGACTTGATTGTTTTCTTGAATAGCTTTTCCTTTTTCTGAGTTATAATTCGTGTAAAAAATAAATCCTTCTTGAGAGTACTTCTTTAGAAGTACGATCCTACTTTTAGGATATCCATCTTTACCAACAGAACTAAGAGACACCGCGTTTGTTTCCTCTACAGTTTCAGATGCATCTGCATTTAAAAACCATTTCTGAAATAATTCTAAAGGATTTTCAGGGCAATTATTTTCTAATAGCTCTTGCTTTTCGTAAGATTTTCTGTAATTACTTAGATCCTTTGCCATTCAATACTTATTATATAAGTAAAAATACGAAGGATTTTAAAATTCAAAAGTAAAAAAATCAAGTTTTTGAAGATCTTTTTTGTTGAATTCCAAAATCCATTATGATATTTTTTTAGTTAACGACTCTTCTTGTAGGTAATTTATTTCCTTTATTAAGTAAAATTAAGCCAATAAATGTGTAGCACCCATTTAATACTAGAACAAAAAATTCAAAATCAAATTCAAAATAATTAATAGTTATATAGTTGGTTAATAATGTTAGTAAAGGAGAAATAATACAAATGAAGGGAACAGCTTTATCTTTAACTTTAAATTTTGTAAAAAGTCCGAATGCATATAATCCTAATAAAGGGCCATAGGTGTAGCCTGCAAATGTGAATATTTTTGCAATAACACTTTCATCTGCAATAAAATACTTGAAAATTAAAATAACAGCTATTAGTATAGCTGAAAATAAAACATGTATTTTTTTTCTAATATTTTCTTGTTTTTGAGTACTTTTTTTCTTGTCTATTTCTAAAATATCAATACTGAATGATGTGGTTAATGAAGTCAATGCAGAATCTGCACTTGAATAGGCTGCAGCTATTAAGCCCAATAGGAAAAACATTGCAGTAGCCAAACCTAGAGTTCCTTTTGTGGCAATAATTGGAAAGAGTTCATCTTTGTGAGCATCAATTCCATTTTGCTGAGCATAATCTGTCAGTAAAACGCCTAATGCCAAAAAGAAAAAATTAACAATGACTAAAACTATGGTAAACCAAAACATGTTTTTTTGTGCATCTTTTAAGTTTCTACAGCTTAGATTTTTTTGCATCATGTCTTGGTCTAGTCCTGTCATGGCCAGAGCTATGAAAGCCCCACCTAAAAACTGTTTCCAAAATACATTGCCTCCATTTCCTTCAAAATGAAAGATCTGAGTATTCGGATCCTCTATCAGATGTGTGAGCGTTTCTGTCCACGTCCATTCCAGTTTATTGACAATGAAAATTATAGTAAGTACCACAGAAGCAAGTAAGAAAAAGGTCTGAAGCGCATCTGTGTATACTACGGTTTTTATGCCGCTTTTGGCCGTATAGGCAAAAATTAGAGCTATAGTAATAGCTACGGTAATCCAGTAGGGTATTTCTACTCCATCTATCAGGTTCTGAAAAATGGCGAGATGCAATACGCCTGCTATTAAAAAGAGTCTGAACGAGGCTCCGATAACACGTGATAGTAAGAAATATGCTGCGCCTGTTTTGTAAGCAGTAGTGCCATACCTGCTTTCTAGATACGTGTATATGCTGGTGAGATTTAGTCTGTAGTACAGTGGAAGTAGTACACGTGCTATTATTATATAACCTACCATGTAGCCTAGAACTACTTGAAAGTAACCGAAATGAGAGTTAACCACTGCGCCTGGAACACTTAAAAAAGTGACTCCTGAGAGTGATGCCCCTATCATACCAAAGGCAACTAAGAACCATGGCGATTTTTTATTCCCTGTGTAAAAGGACTGGTCATTAGCATCCTTGGAGGTATACCATGAGAGTACTATCAAAACACCGAAATAACTGAGGAGTATCGCTAATGTGATTAATGGACTCATTCAGATACTTGAAGTTTTTGGCCCAATTGGATATTGATAGTATCTAGTTTATTCCATTCCTTTAGTTGATCTACAGTGACATTGTACCTTTTGCAGATGTTGTAAAGCGTATCCCCTTTTACTACCAGATGGGTAATGGGTCCGTCTACTACGATTTCATCTTTTATTTTTTCGATTTCATCTTCAGTAGTTGGCGCTTTTACATCAGGCTTTGTTACTGGTGGTTTTGCGTTGCTATTATTTTTCTTCGCGGCTTCTTCACTGAGGTATATTTTCTGACCTATGCGCATCGTGCTGGGGTTTAGGCTGCTGTTCCAAGTAAGGAGATCCTCTTCAAATACATGGTACTTTTCGGCTATCCTATAGATGTTATCTCCTTTAACCACGGTATGGTATTCGGGAACTTCTATCTTCACTTTGTTAAGCGCTCCAGGGCTGCTGAAGTCTGTGGTGTCCATCGCTTTCTTAGTGACAGTATGAGGATTGACAAATTTTTCTGGTTTATCTTCTTTCCACTGTGGAGTTTTATCTGCAAGATCTACCGCATCGTCATTGCTTCGTTTCTTTTGCATATAGATGACCTCACCTTCTTTAGGTTCTGTGCCCCTATCCATTCTATTTTTACGATAGAGTAACTTTAGTTTTATTCCGTATTGCTGAGATATGTCTCTCATATCTTCTCCTTGTAAAACGATGTGTTTTTCTTCAGAACCTCTTCGTCTCTTAGGTTTGAGGTATACGATTTCTCCGGGTTCTATTTTGGCATCATCTGGAAGATCATTCCATTTTCGAATGTGCTTGTCTTTTACATAATTGTCAGAGGCTATCGTTTCTACCGTCTCTCCAGGTTTTGCCGTCTTTACCGCGACCCCATTTATAGTTTCTCCTTGTACCGGTTTTGGGAGCTCTGTATCGGGTAATTCTGCTTCGTCATATTGATGCAGTTCGTATCGGTCTATTAGACTTATAAGTATATTCCCATATTGTGGATTAGTCGCATATCCAGCTTTTCGAAGTCCATGACACCAACCCTTGTAGTCCGTTCTTTTTAGGTCAAAGAGGTCATGGTATCTCCAATTTACTCGCAGGAACTCGGAGTGGTCTTGATAAGAAGCCAATACGCTTTCGTATGCTCTAAAGCACTCATCTGGAGCGTCATCATTTGCATAGATTACATTTCCTGTCCAGCTTCCTTTGCATTTTATGCCAAAATGATTGTTAGCGAACTTAGCAAGGCGACTATTGCCGCTATTGCTTTCGAGCACTCCTTGAGCTAAGGTGATACTAGCGGGAACACCACTGCGGTGCATCTCTATGATGGCCAGTTCTTTGTATTTAGCGATGTACTCTTGCGGTGTTTGTTTTTGTGCTAGAGCCAAACCTGCTATTAGTAGCATAGCTAGTAAAGGGTATATTCTTATTTTTGTCATGGATACAGATACAGAGGTCAAAGGTAGTGTGGCGTTCATCGGACTACGGACAACTTTTATACACTTATCTACATCTAGTGTAATGAATTGTATTGGAAAGCGTTTTATTTGAAGTGTTTAACATGAAATTTATGAAGAAGTACTTAATCTTAGGACTGACGTTATTGATCTCTGCGGTAGTATTTGGTCAGATTCCACCTGCCAAGTGGGGCTATTCAGTTGATAGGAGTGAAGTAAGTGTTGGGGATGTCATAGAGGTGACTTTTAAAACTGATATTCCAAAAGAATACAATATCTATTCTAATAAGTTTGACTACACGGATTGTGGTCCACAAAAAGCAAAGTTCAAGTATACTTTAGAAGGAGCTAGCTTGGTGGGTGACGCAGAGGCTATCGGAGCTCACTTTCATGCAGACGAATTGTGGGAAATGATATGTGGTGAAGGTCAAATAGCCGACTTTAAAAAGAAAGCTGAGTTTCGTCAAAAAATAAAAATACTGAGTAAAAACCCAAAGATAGATGGCCGGCTAGATTATCAAATGTGTGCAGACGATGGAATGTGTGTAACCCAAAAGTACAAGTTTACTGTAGATGGTCTTAAAGTAAAAGAAGAAGACAAGAGTGATCCGATAAAACTGAAAGACGAACCAAAACCTTCTGCGAAAGATTCAGCAAGCACAGGAGAGTCTTCGTCTAAGGAAGTGGAAAAAGTAGAAGAAACTTCTGATGTTGTTTCAGATACTGTGGCAGTAGAAGAACAAACTTCTGAAGCTAAAGTGGAGAATGATGAAAAAGAGGACTTAAAGTCGATGTCATTATGGGCTTTGTTTCTGCTGGGTGTAGGAGGAGGACTGCTTGCGTTAGTTACGCCTTGTGTATTCCCAATGATTCCCATGACCGTCGCCTTTTTTACCAAAGAAACAGATAGAAAAAAGGGGATTCTAAAAGCTCTTTTCTATGGTGCTAGCATAGTATTAATTTACTTGGTGCTAGGTTTAATACTCGCTAAGGTGTTTGATGAAAAATTCACCTATATGCTCAGCACACACTGGTTGCCTAATATGATATTCTTTGGAATATTTGTGTTTTTTGCTCTCTCGTTCTTTGGAATGTTTGAGTTGACATTGCCATCGAGTTTTGTCAATAAAATGGATGCCAAAGGTGATAAAGGTGGGTATATGGGCATTTTCTTCATTGCATTTACTTTAGTACTTGTTTCATTCTCTTGTACGGTCCCCATAGTAGGTTCCGTATCTATTTTGGCAGCAGGTGGAGAGACTTTAAGGCCATTAATAGCTATGCTAGGTTTTGCGTTGACTTTCGCTTTACCATTTGTACTATTTGCTATATTTCCAGCTTGGTTAAATGGACTTCCTAAGTCTGGAGGTTGGTTAAACTCTGTAAAAGTTATATTAGGTTTCGTTGAGTTAGCATTAGCCTTGAAGTTCTTGTCTCAAGCAGATTTAGTATATAACTGGGGGATATTAGATAGAGATGTATTTATTGCCATCTGGGTAGTGTTAGCTATGCTCATGGGCTTGTACTTGCTAGGTAAAATCAAGTTTCCCCATGATAGTGACTTGCCAAGAATTCCGGTACTTAGATTCTTATTTGCAGTAGTCGTATTCTCATTTGGCTTATGGATGCTTCCAGGTATGTGGGGAGCACCACTTAAGCCATTGGCTGGGCTATTGCCACCACTTACCACACAAGATTATGTAGTGAGTAATGGAGGTGCAGCTCCTGCACACACAGCAAGTTCAGATATTCGCTTTTCGGATGAGTTACACGTGCCTCAAGGACTTACAGGATACTTTACTTTAGATGAAGCTTTAGCTGAAGCTAAAAAGCAAGGAAAGCCAGTCTTTGTAGATTTTACAGGTAAAAGCTGTGCTAACTGCCGTAAAATGGAAGAGAACGTATGGCCAGACTCAGGAGTTTTAAGTCGTTTGCAAAATGACTTTGTAATAGCGAGTCTATATTGTGATGCGTGGAATATTGAATTGCCAGAAGCCGAGTGGGGAAAGGATAGTGACGGTGATGTATTGAAATCTCTAGGTGAGGTAAACTCACAGTTGCAGATTGATCAGTTTGGTTCTAATGGTCAGCCATTTTACTATGTTATAGATCATGATGAGAAAGTATTGTCTACATTCTCAGGATATGAGAATAATGCACCAAAGTACATTGAGTTTTTAGACAAGGGCAAAGTAGCATTTTATGATAAGAAGTATTAAATGAGTATAAAACAACATTTTACCGAAGCTCAAGAAGTGCTTACTGCTTTCTTAGCAGACGATAAAAATTTTGAGAATATAGAAGCAGCAGGGAAACTACTCGTCGAGAGTTTTCAGAAAGAGGGTAAGGTACTCAGCTGCGGTAATGGAGGAAGTCTCTGTGATGCAATGCATTTTGCAGAAGAACTCACAGGAAGATACCGAAATAACAGACCTGCGATAGGAGCCATAGCTATAGCAGATGCTAGCCATATGGCTTGTGTAGGAAATGATTACGGATACGACTATGTGTTTTCTCGCTATGTGGAAGGTGTAGGCCGTAAGGGTGATGTACTGCTAGGTATAAGCACCAGTGGCAATAGCCAAAATGTAGTGAATGCCATACTTGCTGCCAAAGAAAAGGGAATGAAAGTAATAGGACTGACTGGCAAGGACGGTGGTAAAATGGCAGGTCTTTGTGATGTGGAAATACGTGCACCGAAGAGTGATTATGCAGATCGAGCTCAAGAAATACATATCAAGGTAATTCATTCACTCATAGATTATGTGGAGCGGAATTTGTAGTGAAGAAGGGCTAATTGTCATTTTTGGGTGTTTTTTTCCGAGAAGAGAATGTTACAGTCTCCACTAGAATATAATATCCATTACTTTTTTGTGGCTCTAAGGTTACAAACCCCTAAAGAACATACCTCAAGAACTTAATCTTTTTGCCTTGTTCTAGCCACATTTTTTCATAAAATGTTTGGATGTTAGCCAGGTGCTCAGGGATGTCATCCCAAGCATAAATGTCATCACAATCTTCCAATAGTGTTAGTTCTTGTTCCGCGATGACTTCTTTCGTAAATTCATAAAATCGTGTAGAATCACTCTTTAGGTTCATAATAGCTCCATCTTTGGATATGTTGCGGTATCTACTAAGAAACATAGGATTTGTTAAGCGTTTTCGCTTTTTGGCATGTTGCGGGTCTGGAAATGTAATCCAAAATTCATCGATCTCACCTTTGTCAAAATACTCCTCAATATTTCCAATCATCAGTCGATGAAAAGCTACATTGGTCATGTTGTGTTCTAGAGCATACTTTGCCCCTTTCCATAGCCTATTGCCTTTTACATCTATCCCTATGAAGTTTCTGTCAGGGAAACGCTCTGCTAATCCTATGGTGTATTCTCCCTTTCCACAGGCCATCTCTACAGTGATTGGATTGTCGTTTTGGAAAACGTCAGATTTCCATTTCCCTTTGAGTTCTACTGCACGTTCATAGCAGTTTTCAAACACTGTTACCTCCGCAAATTTTTGGAGCTTACCTACTTTTCCCACAGTGCAAAGGTAGAATTATTAGTATACTGAATAGTTAATTTAGCGTAGGTGTTTTCTTTTCTTGTAGTATGCGGAAATAATTAGGCGTTGTTTGTGATATGTTTTGTCAGCTCTTTTTATGCTGTTTACAAGTTAGAAAAGTTTTCTGTCGGCGTTTTTCAGACTTAAATACCTAATCTATGGCGACTCGCCTCACTTTTCCCGTATCAGTATATGTTACCTGGTCTATGAAAATTATTTCTTTTGGATTGTGGTAGAGTGGTAATTCACGCTTAAGCATTTCGAGTAGATGCACAGTATCTGTTATGGGCACTCCTTCTACTACTAATACTGCTTTTTCACCAAGCTCAGTATCCTTCTTTTTGGTCATATAGAAAGCTCTGTCTATACCGGATGATACCAAGAGTTCCTTGATTTGTGGCTCTACCAATGAAGGATGTATTTTTATTCCGCCACTATTAATTACATCGTCAGACCGTCCCAAGATTTCAAAACCACCAGAGTGCAGACTAGCAATGTCGTTCGTTTTTATAAAAATAGTTAACGCTGGAATAGCAATACACAGTTGATTATCATCTAGACTTACGTCTACCCCATGCTGCGGCTTGAAGTACTGGTCGGTTCCTATTTTACGAAGTGCTATGTGACTAGCAGTCTCTGTCATTCCGTAGGTCTCCCAAATATCGGTTTTCGTTCCCTTAGCATAGGCTATTAACTTATGCTCCAATGTATCGGGTATGTGCGCTCCCCCAATTAAAATAGCTGTCTGGGGAGATAAAAGTGCCTTGTCGGCTGCCAGTATTTTTTGCATTTGGTTTGGGGTGAATGAAGACAAGTCAAAATGTGATGCATACTCTTTTAGTTCCTCGCTTGGGTTCGCACTTGGATTTATAAAGTGGATATGCCAATCGAAGTGTAATGCACGAATTAGCTGCATAAATCCACCTGTTTTTCGTACCGGAAGGCAACATAAAGTAGAGTACTGGCCGTTCGACTTGCTCAATTGTAAAGAGCTAAATGTTTGTTCACACGACCAAATTAGTAGCTTCCTGGATAGCTGGATTTCCTTAGGTGTGCCTGTGCTACCAGAAGTAGTAAGTGTAAATTCTTTAGCCCCAATATTCCATTGACGAATAACATCTTGTACGAAGTGTTTTTCGTTAAAATCTGAAGAATAGGATACCCTGAGGTTTGTCAATTTTCGGCTATTTTCTGTCAAATGTATTTATCTTTCTATCATCATCAGTTTTTGCAGAGTATTATTTCGGCTAACACTGCGTGCAAAGGCTTTAAATCCTTAAATTCGCCCTTTATTTTTATACAACAGATAAACTATGACAAAAGTTATAAATTCAATTTTAGTTTTTATTCTATTAATAGGCAGTGTATCTGCTTCAGCTCAGGCAGTTACGCCTTCGGTGGCACCCAAGGCTCTTGCGGTAGATGAAAAGTTCCCAGTGTTTAGTTTTGGTGATGAGATGGTGTACAACGATGAGTTTATGCGTGTGTTTAATAAAAACAAGCGAGATAAGGCTAAACCGACGAAGCAAGAAATAGATGAGTACTTAGACTTGTACATTAAGTTTAAACTAAAAGTGAAAGAGGCCTATGCCTTAAAGATGGATACTATGCCTTCGTTTAAAACTGAACTCGCTGGTTACAGAACCCAGCTGGCGCAACCGTATCTCACGGATAAGACCGTTACTGAAAACCTGATTAAAGAAGCCTATCAGAGAAGCCAACAGGAAGTAAGAGCGAGTCACTTACTAATCAATTGTGCATTAGATGCTAAGCCTAGTGATTCCTTAGCAGCTTATCAAAAGATAATGGGGTTAAGAAACAGAATAGTGAAAGGTGAATCGTTCAACACGGTAGCTAGTCAGTTTTCCGAAGACCCTTCAGCTAAAGCAAATGAGGGAGACCTGGGCTATTTTTCAGCGTTTCAAATGATATATCCTTTTGAAAATGCTGCTTTTAGTACTCCTATAGGTGAAGTCAGTATGCCTATACGCACCCAGTTTGGTTATCACCTGGTATATGTAGCAGATAGACGAAAGGCGTTAGGGGACATCAAGGTAGGTCACATAATGATAAAGTATTATAATCCAACACAGATAGACAGTACCAAAGAACGCATAGATGCAGTCTACGCTAAGCTGAAAGCCGGAGCCGATTGGGGAACTACAGTTCAAGAGTTTTCGGAAGATTTTAATACGAATAGCAAGGATGGTGAATTAAGCTGGTTTAACAGAACCACTGCTAACATTCCAGTAGAATTTAAAGATGTCGCTTATACACTTAAAAATGATGGCGATTTCAGTGAGCCAATCAAAACTAAATTTGGCTGGCATATCATCAAGCGATCTAATATAAAACCAATCCAGACGTATGATGAAGCAAGAGATTATCTGAGAAGAAAAGTGGAAAGAGACAGTAGAAGCGAAATGAATAAAGAGATTGTCGTGAAACGAATAAAAGTAGAAAATAAGTATGCTGAGGTCTTAGGTTTAGATGCGGTGATGGACTCGTTTGATGTAAGCGTGGTTAATGGGACTTATAAAAAAGGAGCAGGGACAGGCAAGGTGCTTTTTAAAATAGCAGATAAGTCCTATACCGATGACATGTTTATGGGTTATGTGGCTACCAATCAGACTAAGACAAATAAATCGCTAGATAACGCCTTAAAGGATATGTATGCTGACTTTGTTCAGAAGTCTAATCTAGCATATGAGGAATCTATCTTAGAAACCAAATACGATGACTTTAAATATATCATGCAGGAGTATAAGGATGGTATTCTACTTTTTGAGCTCACAGATAAGAAGGTATGGAGCAAAGCAGTAAAAGATACTGCCGGACTTGAAGCCTTTTATAAGGCCAATGAAAAAGACTATATGTGGAAAGAGCGAGTGGATGCTACTATTTTTAGCTGTAAGGACAGCAAAATAGCTAAGATGGCGAGCAAGCAAGCCAAAAAGGGTAAGAGTATCAATGAGATTCTTGAAAAGTGCAATGCTAAGGACCCTTTGGCGGTGAAAGTAGAGACTCAGAAATTTGAAAAAGGGAGTAATGAACTGCTTGATAAAATTACCTGGAGTAAAGGGGTTTATCCATTAGGGAATGAAAATGATAGAGTAAAATTTGTGCGTGTAAACGAACTGATAGCTCCTACAGTCAAATCACTTGAAGTTAATATGGGACAAGCTACATCTGATTATCAGAATCATTTGGAGTCGAAATGGATAAATGAACTGAAGCAAAAATATCCAGTTCAAGTGTTTGAAAAGAATGTAATAAGACTTTACCAGTAGCTTATATTGAAGAAAACAGTAATAATTTTCAGTATCCTGCTTGGTGCTTGTAGCCCACAACCGGAAGGGGACTTGGTGGCAGAAGCATTCGGTAACAAGCTGTACTCTGCGGAGATAGCCAAGGTGGTAGGAGATGACCTTACCTTTGAGGATAGTGTGTTTATTACGAAGGAGTATATCAATGTGTGGCTGAGTAAGCAAGTGCTTCTTAATAAGGCTGATGAAGTACTGACTGCAGCAGAGAAGGATAAATCTAAGGCATTGGAACAATACAGACTGGATTTATTAACGTATGAAGTGCTCAATAAGCTGGCTAATCAACAGCTGGATACCAGTGTGGATGAAGAGGAGTTGCAGGAATATTATGATAATAACTCCGATGAGTTTGAGCTGTCTCAAAACATCCTAAAAATCATCTTTTACAAAATACCTAAAAGTACGAAAGACGCGAACATGCTCTGGTCAAGTTTCAAAGCAGGGGATGAGTCTGTAACGGGAATGCTGAAGGATCTGGCAAAAGAAAATGGGAACTATTATGATGATGATCAGAGTTGGGTCTATTTTGATGACATATTAAAAGAGATACCAATCAATACCTATAATCAAGAGCATTACTTAAATAACAATAAGTACATACAGTTAGATGATGGTGATATGGTCTATTTTATAAAGATACTAGACTTTAAAATAAGAAGTACTACCTCTCCGTTTTCTATGGAGAGAAGTAACATACGAGATATTCTAGTAATGAAAAGGCAGCAAAAATTAGTGCGGTCTATTGAAACAAAACTGCTAGACGAAGCGTATAGCAAAAAACAAATAAGAACATTTTGAAAAATATAATAACGAGTATCCTCTTAGTGATTTGTACTTCTGCATGGGCACAAAACTTACGGGTCATAGACGAAATAGTAGCAGTTGTTGGTGATAATATCATTATGCGATCAGAGCTAGAAGCTGAATATGCTCAAGCTAAAAAGGAAATGTCCTTCTATGAAGGAGACCTTAAGTGTGAGATCCTTAACCAGCTTGTGATACAAAAATTATATCTACACAAAGGAGATGTAGATAGTGTGTATGCTACTGAAGATAGAGTGCAAGCAGAGGTAGATAGACGAATAAAGTACTATGCGTCACAGATAGGTGGTGAAGCTAGACTTGAGCAATACCTGGGCAAGACTGTGGCAGAGTATAAAGAGCAGATGCGACCTAAAATAGAACAGCAGATGGTGACTCAGCAAGTGCAGCAGAGCTTGGTAAGTGGTGTGAAAGCTAGTCCTACCGACGTGCGAAAGTTCTTCAATGAGATACCAAAAGATAGCCTACCTAAGTTTGGGGTGGAAGTTGAGTTAGGATTGATAGCTATGAAACCTACGCCAAGTGCTGATGCGAAGGAGTATGCCTTGGAGAAAATCACTAAATTACGGAAAGACATTCTAAGTGGGGTGTATGACTTTGACTTTGCCGCAAAAGGTAATAGTGACGATAAAGGTACTGCTATCAATGGAGGAGACCTGGGCTATTTCTCAAGAGGTCAGATGGTTGGTGCCTTTGAGCGAGCAGCTTTTAAACTGAAAAAAGACTCTATATCTGAGGTTATAGAAACGGAATATGGTTATCATATCATTCAGTTGTTAGATCGGAAAGGAGATAAGGTAAATGCCCGTCATATACTGATAAAGCCTTTGATAGTTAATAGTGACCTCGCTAAATTGAAGGAAAAGCAGTTAGTGTTGCGAGAAGCATTGATAGAGGATAGCCTTACGATGTGTCAAGTGGCAAGCCAATACAGCACAGATAACTACACAAAGGATAACTGTGGGTTTTATGCAGATCAAACTACAGGTTCACAACAAGTCCCAGTAGCAGCTTTGGATCCTTTGATCGCTGCAAAAGTAGAAGTGCTAAAGGTGGGCGAGTATTCAAAACCCGAGCAGTTCCAAGATATGGATGGTACCATCGGGTATAGGTTCTTCTATTTAAGAAAAATAGTGCCAGCGCATACTGCAAACCTAAGAGATGATTATCAAAAAGTACAGTCACTTGCTTTGGAAAAGAAACAAGAAGATGTAGTGAAGGAATGGACAAATACGTATAAAAAAGGCGTGTATGTATGGATAGACCCCGTATTTGTCAATTGTACAGAATTAGAAGGGTGGAAAGGATTAAGTAACTAAGAGTATGGCAAATTTTAGCAACGATAAGGAAGCAGCAGATGCGTTAGTGCTCAAAGTAAAAGAGCTGAAAAAGGAAATCGGAAAGGTCATCATTGGCCAGGAAGAAGTTATAGATGGTGTCATTACGAGCATTATTAGTAATGGTCACGCTTTACTCATAGGTGTGCCAGGTCTTGCTAAGACACTACTTATAAAAACGATAAGTGAAGCTTTAGATATGAGTTTTAATAGAGTGCAGTTTACTCCGGATTTGATGCCGAGTGATATCTTAGGCTCTGAGATTCTTGATGAGACAAGGAACCTTAAGTTTAACAAAGGACCTGTTTTCGCTAATATAGTGCTAGCAGATGAGATCAACAGAACTCCACCCAAGACACAAGCAGCACTGCTTGAAGCTATGCAAGAGAAGAGTGTTACGGTCTCTGGGACGAACTATCCATTGCCTAAACCATTCTTTGTACTCGCTACGCAAAACCCAATTGAACAAGAAGGAACGTATCCCTTGCCAGAGGCACAATTGGATAGATTTATGTTTAATATGGTACTAGATTATCCATCAGCTGCGGAGGAAATAAACATAGTGAAAGCTACGACGTCGTCTTCGTCGGTGACGGTCAATAATATACTGAGTGGAGAAGAAATTATAGCCTTTCAAGAGCTTGTGAAGAGAGTTCCTGTAGCAGATAATGTGTATGAATACGGGGTTTCCTTAGTGAGACGTACTAGAGCTGGAAGAGACCAAGCCTCGGATAAGGTGAATGTTTACATAGATTATGGTGCAGGACCCAGAGCATCTCAGTACCTCATCATTGGAGCTAAGGCTCATGCGATTATAGCGGGTAAGTATTCCCCAGACATAGAAGACGTTCAGGCAGTCGCTAAAATGGTGCTGAGGCACAGAATTGTAAGGAACTACAAAGCGGAGGCAGAGGGAATATCTGCGGATAGTATTATAGAAAGTATTTTTTAAGTACATTGATATATACTGTAGTAGATATAGAGACTACTGGTGGGTCTCACGGCAATAGAATTACCGAAATAGCTGCCGTAAAAACAGATGGCAAACAGGTATTAGGGAGTTACGAAACGCTCATTAATCCTGAAGTCTTTATCCCTAAGTCCATTACATTGCTTACGGGCATCACCAATACCATGGTGGAAGATGCTCCCAGATTTGAAGATATTGCAGATGAGTTTTTAGCCTTTCTTGGAGAAACTGTATTCATAGCTCATAATGTGAGCTTTGACTATGGTATCATCAAGAATCACTTCGAAGATTTAGCCATGTCGTTTAACATGAAAAAACTATGTACAGTGAGGCTTTCAAGAGGAATTATTCCTGGATATCCATCGTATTCATTAGGAAAAATATGTCCACAGCTAGGGATTGAAAATCACAATAGGCACCGCGCTATGGGAGATACCATGGCTACCGTAGAGCTTTTTCATCTACTACTGACTAAAGATAAGGATGATTTTGTATTCTATTCACTTAATCAGCTAAATAAAGAAGCTATGCTCCCTCCTAACCTGGAGAAGTCAGAGTTTGAAAGTGTGCCGAATACCACAGGAGTATATTACCTGCTAGGTGAGAAAATGGAGATACTCTATGTCGGTAAGGCTAAGGATATTAAGAAACGGATAGTTACACACTTTAGTGAAAAGAGCAGAAAGAAAAGTGAGTTGCTTCGTAAAATTCATCATGTGAGTTACGTGGAAACCGGTAATGAATTAATAGCACTTCTCTTAGAGAGTGATGAGATAAAAAAGCACTATCCTCCATACAATAAGGCTCAAAAGAATAAAAGCAATGATTACCATGTCTGTTACTATGAAGCCCAAGATGAAGTACTTAGGGTAGACGTTTTCTTAAAGAAGTTTGCCAAAAACAGTATTCAGAGCTTTAGCAGTGTTACCATGGCTAAAGATCACCTCTACCAATTAGTAGAAAAGAATAAGCTCTGTCCCAAGTACACAGGACTAGAACGCACTAAAGGTAATTGCTATCTAGGGGAAGAATGTGCTATATGTTCAGGTACTGAGACCCCTGCCGACTATAACAAACGGGTGATGAAGTCTACTGAAAATAAGGCAAAGGAACAGAGCGTCTGGATTATTGGACCGGGACGTACAAAAGAGGAATATGGTGTTGTAAGTATTCGACAGGGAGATTACGTCGGGTTTGGATTTATAGAGACGGTATCCATATCCAGTCAAGAGGAATTGCAAGATGCTATACAACCATACCGGAACAATAACGATATTAAAAGAATTTTGAATGGGTTTATGAGTAACCCTATTCCGAGGATGTATACGCTTCTTGAACAGCGACTAGCTGCTGTTTAATTTAAATCCTCTTTTGTGAGCTTGAACTGATTTAGTATTTCCCCACTTGGGTCTGTATATAGATACCTTACGTGAGTGAGACCCAGGTCTTCCATGCCTGAGATTACCGTTCTGAAGTTTTCTGAGTTAAGAATGTTGCTTTTAAGTACTTGCTGTGCTTCTGCTCCTTTTATGAAAGGAACAAGACTCAAAGGGACTTCTACAGTATATGTAAGCTCTTGGGGGGTCACCACACTTACCCGGAGTATCTTTATGCCTGAATTAGGGTCCTCGTAAGGTAGGTTAGCATTAAGGATGTTCAACATTTGCTTTGTTTCATCGGAGATAGAACTAAGGTCAGTACCCTTCAGTGAGTTATCTTGCTTCGACTTAGATTCGGTCAATAACTCTTTAAGTTTTTGCTCATCAATGCGCATTTTACTTATGGTCGCATTGTTTTTATCCAAAAATGAGATGTTAAAGGTAATTCCGTCGTCTATCATTTGTTGGGCAGCTGGAGTCGTGCTTAATAGGTTTGCAATGAGATCCGGGAGGACATTGAGGTAGAGGTTTTTATCTTCTCTTTCTACTACAAGGTTAGTGTTAAACTTGAGTCCAATGTGGTCCTTAGATATGAAATAGGCTGACGTAGATGATATTACATTGTTGACCAGTTTATTTGATCCTCTGTTATAGGATTCTACAAAATCTTGTGTCCGTTCCTCAGGGCTCTTACAGCCTGTGATGAGTAAACCTATGACTAGGAGAATAGATACGTACCGGCTGATTTGAGTTATAACTTGCATGGTTCAAATCAACGCAAAATTAAACTATATCCAAAAGGGGATTTAAACTAGAGTTCGATGATCTCTTTGGACTTAAACCACCATAAGACTGCACCCTCTGATATCAGCTTGGTCTAGTCGTCCTTTTACTTCAAACGTGCCGTCCGGATATATAGTACCGATGTCATCTGTGGCAATAAAACAGCAGGTATTCAAATTAGCAAGGTCTATGATGTTGAGAGCGGCTGACCTGTCCGTATAGTTGCTAGTGAGAGGGTCCGTGTCGTCACGAGGCAGTACCTTCATCCATGGAGGGGCCGTATATTTCATTCGTTCATCACTGTAGGCTTGACTTAACAGCTCTGTCATTCCGTACTCCGAGCGAATAGTGGCTTTTGGGAAACTAGATTTTAACTCAGCGTAGACTTCCTCTTTCGTCATTTCCTTTTTTCTCCCTTTCATCCCACCAGTTTCTATGATAGTAATGGGTAGATCTAACGTGTAGGTTTTTGCAAAATCCAACAAAGCAAAGCTGACCCCAAAGAGTATAATGGGCTTGCTAGAATGGAGTATTCTATTATACAGTTCTTGATGGTTATACAGATAAAAGGCTTCCTCTTGTTTGTTTTGATTCATAAAAAACCGCACCATTTCCACGAGAGACGAGTTGCTGCGTTCTAGGTAGTTTGGCAGAAGGCCTAATATTTCATACTGCGAGATGTCCCCGAATAAATTGTTGATGATGTGGAGCGAGTTGCTGTGATAGTCGGCTAGGTGTCTCACGTAATGGCGCGATACTCCCATACCTGTGGTCGAGCTACTTTCAAATATACGTTCACTATCAAAGTCGCCAGTAGTAACACGGTGTGTTTTGAAAAGTGAGATAGGAAGAAAGGGGATTTGGGTAAAGTGCTCAATTCTTTTAGGCTGTTTATCAATTAATTGTAAATATTCAGCGTATACCGTATTATATTTAGCTTGATTTTGAAATATCTCAAGTGCAATAGCGTTAAAATTGTGCGCTGAGACAGACCAAATCGTTTCTATGCTAGGCAATCGCATCATATATACAGCAAAGGTAATCGCTCTGGTGATTTGTACGACACTCTCTGGATGTGCTCCGGATAGTTTAGGGTTTAGTGATGTGCCCGCAATTTCTTTAGAATCGGTAGCCGTATTGAGTGACCTAGAAGGAAAGGATAGTATCATACAAGTCACTATAAACTACCAAGACGGAGATGGTGATATTGGTCTTACGAATGCGGATACAGCCTCTCCCTATAATTTAGGTAGTCCATACGCTCATAATCTTCCAATTACGTACTTGGTAAAAAATAGTGCAGACAGTTTCGTTGAACTACGCAAGCCTAATGGAGACCTATATGGGAATCAGCACGAGCGTATTCCAGTGATTACCCCTGAAGGAAAGTATAAATCTATCTCAGGTACACTTCAAGCGAATCTGCCCGCCAATCCTATATCTCTTAATCCTAAAACGGTAAAATTAGAAATAAAACTAATAGATCGAGCACTAAATATCAGCAATACAGTGACTACTGAAGAACTCCAATTGAAACATTGATGTATTTAATTGTATACACTGAATGGCGTGGAAATAAAAATGCTAAAATGAATGTGAGTACCAATTTTTTATATGTTTGCAGCACTTTGAGCAGATTAGCACGGTTTGTGTAAATAAATTACTAACAAAATAATAGTCATACCATGAAATCCATAATCAAAATAACGGCGCTATTCGCCATTTTGGCTTTTTCTTCTAGTACTGCACTTGCTCAGAAATTTGCTTACGTAGATTCAGAATACATCTTATCACAGATGCCAGCTTACAAGTCTGCTCAGACTCAACTCAATGAGATTAGCAAACAATGGCAGGCAGAGGTAGACGAAAAATTTGCTGAAATAGATAAACTATACAAACAATACCAAGCGGAAAAGGTGCTTCTTACCAAAGATATGCAGACCAAACGCGAAAATGAAATTATTGAAAAAGAGCGAGCAGCAAAACAGTTTCAGAATGATAAGTTTGGATACGAAGGAGAACTGTTTAAAAAGCGTTCCGAGTTAGTCAAACCAATTCAGGACAAAGTGTATGAAGCCATCAACAAAGTGGCTAAAAGCAATGGTTTGGATTTTATCTTTGACAAAAGCGGAGACATGCTTATGCTAGTTTCTAATCCCAAGTATGATAGAAGCGATGAAGTTCTAGAAGAACTAGGAGTCGTACCATCTAAAGATGGAAATGACAATAATCTGCCTCCAGGGGCTAAAGACTATGACGATGATGATTTACCTCCGAGATAAGGGAGCTAAATCAAGGTATACTAAAATTTAAAAACAATAAAATAAAACAATAAATAACAAATGAAAAAAGCAATCGTAATACTTCTAATGCTATGCGCTACCGTAGGTGCTAAAGCTCAAACTAAAGTGGCCCATATTAACAGTAGTGAGCTTATAGAAGCCATGCCTGAGGCAGATAGTATCCAAAAGAAACTATTAAAGGAGCAAGAACAGTGGCAGCTTATTCTTTCAGAAAAGGAGAAAGAAGCTAAGACTAAGTATGCTACTCTAATGCAAATCATTGATGATCCTAATGTTTCTAAGAGTATGAAAGAGATAAGAACTCAAGAAGTGGAAAATCTACAGAAGCAGTATCAAGAGCTAAATCAACGAGCTCAAGAGGAATTGCAAAAGAAACAAGAGGAGCTTCTTAGCCCGCTATTGGAAAAGGTAAAAGCAACCATTAGTGAAGTAGCTAAGTCTAACGGATACGCGTATGTCCTAGACACTACAGAAGGAAGTGGTATCATTTACAGCGATGCTTCATATGATCTTATGCCTTTAGTGAAGGCTAAACTGGGTCTTAAATAAAATACTATCAAAGCGTCTCAACCTATAGGCGTTTTTGATTCAGGGCTTGGTGGACTTACCATCTTAAAGGCCTTGCAAAAAAAACTTCCAAATGAGCAGTTCATTTATTATGGTGATACTGCTCATTTGCCTTATGGAGATAAGAGCGAAGAGGCACTTATATCCTATGTGCAGGCTATTGCTCATTTTCTAAAAAGCAAAAACTGCAAAATGTTGGTAGTCGCTTGTAATAGTGCTACTACTGTCATAAACAAAGCCCCAAATCTACCGTACTCTTTCGAAGACATCGTAGAGGTGATAAGTCCTATAGTCGATCTTATTGCCACGCAGCAGAAGTATACTAATATTGGAATAATAGGAACACGAAAGACGATTAGCTCCGGGATGTTTAATGAGGCTTTAGTACTTCGAAATAGTAAGCTACATATCACTGCAAGAGCGACTCCTCTACTTGTGCCTCTTATAGAGGATGGTTTCCTTGAAGAGAATGCTCTCTTTCCGGTGTTTGATAGGTACTTTCAGGGGTTTCAAAAGTGTGAGCTACTTATACCGGCTTGTACCCATTACCCTATTATTTATCAGCAGATAGAGTCATACTTTGATCACAAGCTAAAGGTACTACATACTCCTAAAATAATAGCAGAGTGTGTGGAGGCAGTTTTACAGCAAAAAGAACTATTGGCTACTTCCAGAATAAATGAAGACGATTATCATCTTTCAGATGTGACGGATGAATTTCTTAGAGAGGCTGAGCTCTTTCTAGGTAAAAAGGTTCATTTTAAACGTACGTTAGTTTAAAACAATATTACGTAAAATGCGCTTCTTGTCCTTTCTTTTTTC